>CBILQL010000077.1:0-11636 GCA_966238865.1 uncultured bacterium | reverse complement strand
CGGCGTCTTCCCGCGATCCGGCTCCTTCCGATCCGCCTTGCGCGTCCGCGCCCGTCCCGGCCGCGGCCGGGGTTTCCTGGACCAGCTTGCCCGCCAGGCGCTTGAGCGAGTGCTCCGCCACCTTGGTCTCCTGGCGCGCCGACGCCAGGCGGCTGCGGGATTGCAGCAGCCGGGTCTGGGCGTCCCGGAATTCCAGGGAGGAGGAGGCCCCGAGCTTGTAGCGTTCCTGCGCGGCCTCGGCCTGCAGTCGGGAAACCTCCAGGTTGCGTTCCTCCAGGGTCACCCTGCGGACCGCGGAGGCGTGGCGCTGCATGGCCTGCTCGTATTCCCCGGCCACCTCCGTCTCCCGCTGGCGGAGGCGCGTCTCGTTCTGGCGCAGGCCGATCTTCGCGTTGTTCACGTCGCGGCGCCGGCGCAGCTGGTCGAAGATGGGCACGTTCAGGGCGATGGTGTAGGAAAGCCCCCGTTCCCGGAAGCCGAAGTCGTCGTTGGCCAGGCCCTCGGGCGTGGCCGAGTACTGCATGGACCCGGCCACCTCGGGCCAATAGGCGCCCTGGGCCTGCTTCACCCCGGAGCGCGCGGCGCGGCGCGCTTCGCGGGCCTGCAGGATGGTCGCGTTGCGCTCCGGCAGGGCGGCGCGCCAGGCTTCCGCAGGCAGGGCCGCCTCCAGGGGGATGGTGTCCACCACCTCGAAGTCGCCGGCCGGATCCCGGGCCAGGAGCAGGCTGAGGCGGACCTTGGCGTCCCGCACGGCCGTCTGCTGGGCCAGGTAGGCGGCCGAGTCCGCGTTCAGGTCGGACAGGGCCTGGAGCTGCTCCAGGCGCGAGCCGGCGCCCACCTCCATGCGCGCCTGGGCCAGGCGGGCCCGCTCCTGGGACACGGCCAGCTGCTCCTGGATGGCGCCCAGCTGGAGCTTCTGCTGGGTAACCGCGTAGTAGCCGGCGAGGACGTCCTCCAGGGTCGCCTCCAGGGCCAGCCGCTGCTCCAGGGAGGCGCTGCGCTCCAGGGACTTGAGGCGCTGGTAGGCGTGGTAGGTGGAGAAGCCGTCGAAGATCATCAGCCGCGCCGAGGCTCCCAGGGCCTGATCGGTCTCGGATTCGCCGATCACGCCCCGGTGGGTGGCGGAGGCGTTGACGTCGGGCAGGAAGGGGCCGATGCCGGCCCGGCGGTTGTTCTCCGCTATGCGGGAATCGTCGCGGGCCAGGGAAAGGGCGTAGTTGTTCTCGAGGGCCATGCGCACCGCGTCCTCGGGCCGGAGCAGGGGAGGGGCCGGTTGCGCCGGGACCTGGGCGGCCAACGCGGCCGCGAGGCACAGGACGGAACCCGGCAGGAAGACCTGGAAAGACCGAAACGACATCATCTGACTCCTTCTGCTCCAACTACGAATACGCATCCCGGACCGCGCCGGCCGCTCCCCGCGCCATCACCGCGCATGCCGCAGGCCTTCCGCCCAGGCCCCGTCCGGGTTGGACACCTGGGGGCCTTCGCTGGTTCCCGGGCCCTTGGGCCTGGAAAGGTAGCTGCACATGGCCGGGATGACGTAGAGGGTGAGCGCCAGGGAGAAGAGCACCCCCCCGATCACGGCGATGCCCATGGAGACCCGGCTTTCGGCGCCGGCTCCCAGGGCCAGGGCGATGGGCAGGGCCCCCAGGGCCGTGGCCAGGCTGGTCATGAGGATGGGCCGGAAGCGGGACACCGCCCCCTCCACGATGGCCTCCGCCTTTCCCAGGCCGGCCTCCATCTTCTGGTTGGCGAACTCGACGATGAGGATGCCGTTCTTGGTCACCAGGCCGATGAGCATGATGATGCCGATCTGGCTGAAGATGTTGAGGGTCTGGCGGAAGTACCACAGGGTGAGCAGCGCGCCGGCGAAGGCCAGGGGCACGGTGAACATGACGATGAGGGGATCGCGGAAGCTCTCGAACTGGGCCGCCAGCACCATGTAGATGAGCACCAGGGCGAAGAGGAAGGCGAAGAGCAGGGTGGAGGAGCTCTCGGCGAAGTCCCGGGCCGGCCCCGACAGGGCGGTGGTGAAGCTCTCGTCCAGCACGTCGGCGGCGGCGGCCTCCATGGCCTCGATGCCCTCGGCGATGGTGTGGCCGTCTGCCAGGGCCGCCGACACGGTGGCCGAGGAGAAGCGGTTGTAGCGGTAGAGCTGGGGCGGGCTGCTCCGCTCGCTCAGGGACACCAGGTTGTCGAGCTGCACCAGGCCGCCGGGGCCGCGCACGTAGATGGACTTGAGGTCCATGGGGGCGTCGCGGTTGGCGCGGTCGAGCTGGCCTATCACCGAGTACTGCTTGCCGTTCATGATGAAATACCCGTAGCGGCTCTCGCTGAGGCTGAACTGCAGGGTCTGGGCGATGTCGGCGGCGGAGATCCCCAGGGCCCGGGCCTTCTCGCGGTCGATCTCGAGGCGCAGCTCGGGCTTGGTGAACTTGAGGTCCACGTCCACGTTCTGGAGGGCCGGCTCGCGCGCGGCCCTCTCGAGGAACACCGGCAGCCTCTCCCGCAGCTTGGCGAAGTCCGGGTTCTGCAGCACGAACTGCACCGGGTCGCCGCCGCGCCTCCCGCCGATGGTCTGCTCCTGGGAGACCGAGACGCGCGCGTCGGTGAAGCCGCGCACCTTGCGCATCAGCTGGGAGGCGATCTCCTGCTGGGAGCGCTCCCGCTCCCCGCGATCCTTGAGCACGATCTCGAGCCGGCCGCGGTTGGTGCCCGCGCCGCCGCCGCCGCCCGGGGAGGTCCGCGAGATGATATGCTCGTGCTCCGGGACCTCCTCCGCCACGAAGGGACCGAGCCGGTCCATGAACTGGTCCATGTAGTCGAAGGTGGCGCCTTCCAGGGCCGTGGCGTTCACGTTGATGCGGCCCTTGTCCTCCAGGGGGGCCAGCTCTGAGGGCAGCGCGGCGTAGACGACGGCGATGAGGGCGACCGATCCGCCCAGGATGGGGAACACCAGCCAGCGCCGCCCCATGAAGGCCTCCAGGGAACGGCGGTAGCCCTCCCCCAGGCGCTCGAAGAAGGGCTCGGTGCGGAGGTAGAAGCGCCCGTGCCCGGTCTCCCGGCGGAGCAGGCGGGTGCACAGCATCGGGGTCAGGGTGAGGGAGACGAAGGCGGAGACGAGCACCGAGCCGGCCACCACCACGCCGAACTCACGGAAGAGCCGCCCGGTGGTGCCCTGGAGGAAGACGATGGGCAGGAAGACGGCGGCGAGGGTGATGGTGGTGGAGACGATGGCGAAGAAGATCTCCGCGGAGCCTTGGAAGCCCGCCTCGCGGGGCGGGACGCCCCTCTCGATCTTGGTGTAGATGTTCTCCAGCACCACGATGGCGTCGTCGACGACCAGCCCGGTGGCCAGGACGATGGCGAGCAAAGTGAGGATGTTCACCGAGAATCCGCTCGCGTACATGATGAAGAAGGCGCTCAGCAGGGAGATGGGGATGGCCAGGATGGGGATGAGGGTGGTGCGCCAGTTGCGGAAGAAGGCGAAGATGATGAGGATGACGAGGCCCAGGGCGATGAGCAGAGTCTCGCCCACCTCGATCAGGGACTTCCTCACGAAGCGGGTGTTGTCGAACCCGATGGAGACGCGGATGTCCGGGGGCAGGTCCTTCCTGATCCGCTCCAGGCGCGCGTAGAACTCGTCGGTGATGGCGATGTGGTTGGAGCCGGGCTGGGGGATGAGGACCACGCCGACGGAGGGCATGCCGTCGTTCTTCATGGTCTGCCGGTAGTTCTCGGCGCCGATCTCGGCCCGGCCCACGTCCCGGAGGCGGACGGCCTGCCCGTCCACCTCGCGCAGGATGACGTTGTTGAACGCCTCGGCGTCGGGCAGGCGGCTGACCGCGCGCACCGTCAGCTCGGTGCGGCTCCCCTCCACGCTGCCAGAGGGCAGCTCCACGTTCTCCCGGTCGAGGGCCGCCTTGATGTCCTGGGCTGTGACGCCGCGCGCGGCCATGCGGTGGGGGTCCAGCCACAGGCGCATGGCGTAGTTCTTCTCCCCCCAGACGGCCACCTCGCTCACCCCGGGGATGGTCTGCAGCCGTTCCTTGAAGAGGTCGTTGGCGACGGCGGTCATGTCCAGGTGGCTGCGGGTGTCGCTGGTCACGTTGAGCATCAGGATGGGGGTGGCCGAGGCGTCGGCCTTGGAGATGGTGGGGTTGTCCGCGTCCGGGGGCAGGTTGCGCATGGCGCGGGACACCTTGTCGCGCACGTCGTTGGCGGCGGCCTCCAGATCGGTGCCCAGGACGAACTCCACCGAGATGGAGCTGCGGCCGTCGCGGCTGTTGGAGGTGATGGTGCGCACCCCCGGGACGGCGTTGATGCTCTCCTCCAGGGGCTCGGTGATCTGCGATTCGATCACCTCGGCGTTGGCGCCGGAGTAGGTGGTGCTGACCGAGACCACGGGAGGGTCCACGGCGGGGTAGTCCCGCACCCCGAGCATGGAGAGGGCCACCAGGCCGAAGAGGACGATCACCGCGTTGACGACGATGGCGAGGACCGGCCGGCGGATGGCCGTGGCTGACAGGCTCATGGGCCGCCCCCGCGGACGGGTCCTCCCTCGCCGTGGCCTCCATTGCCTGTCCTGGCCTGCACCGCCATGCCGTCCTTGAGCTGGACGAGCCCCGAGACGATGAGGGTATCGCCCGGGGACAGGCCGTCCACCTGCACCCGGTCCTCGGTGCGGTACCCGGCGACGACCGGGACCGATTTGGCCTTGCCGTCCTTGAGCAGCATCACCCTCTGGCCGCGGATGTCCGGGAGCACCGCCGTCGAGGGCGCCATGAGGACGCCTTCGGAAGCCTGCAGCGGCAGTTCCACCCGGGCCGAGGCGCCCGGGGGGATGCGGCCGTCCTCGTTGGGGCAATAGGCCCGGATGCGCAGCATGCGCGTGGCCGGATCCACCTTGGGCTCGACGGCGTACACGGCGCCGCGCACGGGATCCCGCACCCCCTCCACGCGCACCTCCAGGGAATCCCCGGCCTTCACCCGGGAGAAATACTGCTCGGGGATGGAGAAGTCGATCTTGAGGGGGTGCAGGCTGAAGAAGCCGGCGATGCGGGTGCCGGGGGAGACGAAGCTGCCCTCGCTGACGGCCTTGAGCCCCACCACGCCGTCGAACGGCGCGCGGATCTCGGTCTTCTCCACCTGGGCCCGAAGCAGGTCACGCTCCGCCAGCAGGGCGTTGCGCTCCTGCAGGGCCACGTCATACTCCTCCTGGCTCACGGCCTGCTTCCCGAGCAGGGTGCGCTGGCGGAACTCGCGTTCCTCCGAGAGCTTGACCTGGTGGCCGAGCTTGCGCAACTGGGCCTGGAGCTCCGCGTCGTTGATCTTGACCAGCAGGGCGCCCTTCTTGACGGGAGCCCCTTCCTTGATATGCACCGCCGTCACCCGTCCGCTCGCCTCGCTCTTGAGATCCACCTCTTCGCGGGCCATCATCGTGCCCGAGCTCAGCACCTTGCGGGCCACTGTCTCCGGCCGCAGCTCCAGCACCGAGACCTCCAGGGGGCGGCCCGCGCCGCCGCCGGGACCGCGCTTGCCGGCGGGCTTTTCCGGGGCGGTGAGCAGGCGGCCCGCGGCCAGGGCCGCGATCACCACGGTGGCCAGGAAGGGCCATAGGCGCCGCCTGGGGCGCGGGCCCGATCGCCGTCCGCTTCCGTTCTCGCCGCCGCTGTTCAGCATGCTTCCGCTTCCGTTTCCGGCCCCGGGGGATTCCGGGGCCGCCGCCGGGTCGTCCTTCCGGGGGGACGCACGGGCGGGGTATAAGTTAGAAAGTAGAATCCGGCCTTTCCCCCGGACCATGGGTGGTTTGTAATCCCCTTGTGAACAAATGTAAACGGGGAGGAAGGCGGAAACGGGTAACGGAAGGGTTTCCAGTCAGGCGCGGCCGGTAGGCGATGCCGAAGGCGGAAAGGGCCAGGTCGGAGGACTCGCGGCCCGCGGGGAGTGGCCCGGCGCCGGGGCGCCGGGACGGTTCGGTTACTGCTTGGTCAGCTTGATGTAATCGAGGTACAGCTGGTAGCCGGTGCTGGAGGCGTGCTTGCCGGTCACCAGGAATCGGAAATGCTTGGTTCCCGTCTGGGTGAACTGGAAGGTCCCCACCGAGATCTCGGAAAAGTTCGCCGAGGAGCTGTAGAGGTCGATGGGCGACCCGATGTTGGTGAAGGTGGCGGTGGCCGGCGAGGACGCCAATTGCACCCTGCCCCGGTCCGGACCCCTGCGGACCCGAACCTTCACGTCATAGGTCCCGATCTCGGCCACGGCCACCGCGTAGACCACGTAATGGTTGGCGGCGGTGGAGTTCAACCACATGCCCCGGCCGTTGCTGTAGCCGGAATTGGAGGCCACGTAATGCGGCCAGGCGTTCTGATCGATCACGGTGAGCGCCTCGTTCTCGAAGGGCCCGGCCTCGTAGGCGCCGAGATCCCAGTTCGTCGTGGAGAGTCGCGGCATGCCGCGGCCGTCCTCGGGATCGATGACGGTCCCGGGGGAGACCAGGTCGATGGCGGGGCTGCCCTTGAGCAGGGCATGGGTCTTGATGCGGTTGGGACCGGCATTGTCCATCAGGGGGCCCAGCAGGGGGTTGAAGGGGTAGTAGTCCGAATTGTGGATGCCCGTGAATCCCGTCACGTTGCTGTACATGGTGTTGAAGGAGTTGATGAAGCCGGAGACGTCCGGGTTCGAGGGGGCCGAGTTCTGGGCCACGATGCAAAGGATGGTGCGGAAGGGGCTGGATCCGGAGATGGGGTAGACGCCGCCGCCCGAGTTGGTGGCTCGGTTGTGGGCGATGGTCGAGTGATACATCTCGATGTAGGCGCCGCCGCCCGTGCCTCCGGGATTGTGGTACATGCCCCCTCCCCGCGCCGCGGTGTCGTTGCTGACGGTGACGTTGTAGAAGTTGCCGCCGCCGGTCATGTACAGCCCGCCGCCGTTCCCGGAGGCCTTGTTGTTGGTGATGGAGGAGGACTTGACCGAGATGTTGCTCGGGGAGAGCACGTAGACGCCGCCCCCGTTGCCGGTGGTACGGTTGTATTCGATGGCGCAGTACCAGATCTGCCCGTAGCCCCCGTACAGGCGGATGCCGCTGTTCAGGTTGCCGCGGATGGCGGTCCGCTCGAGCTGGAAGTTGCCGGAGCCGGCGTCGATGCCGGCGCCGGAGTTGTTGGCGATGGTGCTGCCGTAATCGTTGAGTTCCGCCCCCTGGGACATGGCGATGCCCGCCTGCCCGTGGTTGGTGATGGTCGAATACGACAGGTGCAGGGTCCCGTTGGGGCCGAGGACGACGCCGTTCTGGGTGTTGGCGTTGAGGGTGGAGGAGTTCAGGGAGAGCGCCGCGTCCTCGGCCACGAACACGCCCAGGGTGGCGTTGTTGGAGATGGTGCAGTAGCCGGCGTAATGGGACGTCCCCCGGGTGATCACCAGGCCGCTCAGCTTGAAGCCGGTGATGGAGACGTTGTCGAGGTTCAGGGTGCCGGCTTCGGCGCTGATGCCGGTCACCGACTGGGGATTGCCGGACGGCTGCCTGAGGTTCAGGCGGTACATGTACACGTTGGGGTTCTGGTTCGCGTCCAGCTGGAAAAGGGCGCCGGAGAAGCTTCCGGCGTCGATGTTGCAGGCTCCCGGGCCGTTGCAGACGATCTGGACGTTCCGGCTCAGCGTCATGCCGGCCGGGGAGGTATAGGTGCCGGCGGGCAGGTAGATGGCGTCGGAATTGCCGTTCCCGGCAGGGCAGCCGTACATGGCGCTCTGGGCGTTGATGGCGAGGACGGCCTCCCGGAGGCCGCAATTCCCGTCGTTGACCAGGTTCATGTTGGTGGTGTTGACGTTGAACGACGTCGCGTGGGCGCCGAAGGCCATGGCGGCGAGCGCCAACGCGGCCCGGCAAGGCGCCGGAAGAGGAAGGGTGGGGAAGGCCCGGCGGGGCGCCGGGAAGGCGGAGCCCGGCGAAGGGGGCTCCGGGATTCGGGAGGATGGGAAGTCCGTCATGCGATGTCTCCTTGGCTTCTGGGGGTCCAAGGTTGGGATGCGTTGGCGCGGCCATTTGTGGCTGCGCCGATGGAAGGATCAGTTTACCGGACGGTAAACGCGGCCCGCCGACGGTGCGGGCGCCGCCGGGCGGCGATGTATCAAAAATTGTAAACGGACTGCATGCCGCGCGGGTAACCTGACCGTGCCTTCGGCTCAAATGGTAGATTATACCCATGGCCGAATCCTCCACTTTGCTCGTCATCGACGACGACAAGGAGCTCGCCGAGCTCGTGCGGGACTACCTGTCCGGGTTCGGGTACCGGGTCCTCACCGCCCTGCATCCCGACGCCGGCATGGAGCTCCTGCGCTCTCAGAGGCCGGACCTCGTGGTCCTGGACGTGATGCTCCCGGGCCGCAACGGCTTCGAGGTGTGCAAGGAGATCCGCAGGGAGAGCCGAGTGCCCGTGGTCATGCTCACCGCGCGCGGCGACGTGAGCGATCGCGTGCTGGGGCTGGGCCTGGGCGCCGACGACTACCTCCCCAAGCCCTTCGAACCCCGCGAGCTGGTGGCCCGCATCGAATCCGTCCTGCGCCGGACAAAGCCTCCCAAGGAGGCCCAGACGGCCCGCTCCGGGGGACTCCGGGTGGATCTCCGGAGGCGGTCCGTTTCCCTGGACGGGCAGCCCCTGGACGTCACGCCCATGGAGTTCGACATCCTGTCCCTGTTCCTGCAAAGCCCGGGCGTGGTCCTCGACCGGGAAGCCATCCTGTCCAAGGTCAAGGGCATGAGCCATGATCCGCTGGACCGCACCGTCGACGTGGTCGTGGGCAGGCTGCGCCACAAGCTCAAGGACGATCCCAGGAACCCGGCCTACGTGAAGACGGTCTGGGGCCTGGGATATCTCTTCATCGGGGACGTGGAATGGGAGGAGTGAACGGCGCCGCGCCCGGCACGGGCGGCCGCCGGGGCGGTTTGCGGACGGGGTTCCGGGATTCCATCTTCGTCAAGCTCCTCTGGATCTACCTCGGCACCGTGCTCGGGGTGGTGGCCGTCGTGCTCGGCATGCTGCAGGTCATCGCCCCCGGCGGCAAGGCCGATCAGGCGGGCAAGGATCGCAACCGCGCCATGTACGTGCGACTGCTGATCGAGCGCTTCGGCGATCCGCCCCGGGTGGAGGAGGCCCGCCGCCTGGGGGACAGCCTGGGCATACAGGTGCGCATGGAAGGCCCGGAGGTGAACTGGTCCACGGCGGAAGGGATGCCGGCCGTATCGAGCCTGGAGCAGGACGATTTCCGCGCCACCGCCGAGCCGCAGACCCGCTTCGGCCTCCACGACGGGAGGCCCTTCATCCTCATGGATCACGGCGGGAGGCAATACCTCCTCTTCTTCCGCCACACTCCGTTCCGGGAGACCCGGGTGGAGTGGATACCGGTGCTGGCCGGCCTGGTGGCGGGCATGCTGTTCCTGAGCTACATGCTGGTGCGCCGCCTGTTCCGCCCCCTGGAGTGGCTGAACGAGGGCGTGCGGGAGGCGTCCCGCGGCAACCTCGATCACGGCGTGGCCATCCGCGGGCGCGGGGAGCTGAGCGAGCTGTCCACCGCCTTCAACGAAATGACCGGCCGCATACGCGGGATGATCCGCGCCCGGGAGCAGCTGCTCCTGGACGTGAGCCACGAGCTCAAGACGCCGCTCACGCGCATCAAGGTTGCCCTGGAGCTGGGGCGGGAGAACATGGCGTCCGTGGTGCGCCGCAACCTGGGCGAGATGGAGACCATGATCTCCGAGCTCCTGGAGACCGCGCGCCTGGACAGCGGGCCGGGGGCCCTGAGCCTGATGCCGGTGGATCTCGGCGCGCTGGTGCGGGAGACTGCAAGCGCGTTCCAGGATTCCCGCCCGGGCATCCGCGTGGACGAGGTGCCCGCGAGCCTCGAGGCGGTGGTGGACGGGAAGCGCGTGCGCACGGTGCTGCGAAACCTGCTCGAGAACGCCCTCAAGTATTCCGGCCAGCAGGACCGGCCGGTGGAGGTCTCCCTGGCCCGCGAGGACGGCCGCGTCGTCCTGACCGTGCGGGACTACGGCTACGGCATCCCGGAAGCCGATCGGGCCTCGATCTTCGAGCCCTTCTACCGGGTGGACAAGTCGCGCAACAAGGAGACCGGCGGCTACGGCCTCGGCCTCAGCCTGTGCCGCAAGATCGTGCAGGCCCACGGGGGCGAGATCACCCTGGACCTCGCCGAAGGCGCCGGGGCCGCCGGCCGGCCGGGCACCGTCTTCAAGGCCAGCATCCCGGGATAGAGGGCCGGCATCCCGGGATGGCGGGAATCAGCGATCGAGGGTGCGCACCTTCAGGATGCCCCGCGGCAGGCCGCCGGGCAGGCGGACGGATTCCTCCCTGGAGGGATCCGCGCGGCGGTACGACCAGAGCTCGGCGCCCCGCATGTCGTGCAGGCTGAAGCCCGGGACTCCGGCGGGCACCCGGACCGCGCGTCCGCCTTCCGCCGGCGCCAGGAGGCGCATCGCCGGACGCACCGGGCCGCGCGCGGCGGTGGGCTGGTCCGGGGGCACCGGTGTATCGGGGAGGCAATCCCCGGTGTACTCGAGGCGCGAGATGCGGGTCGAAGCCGAGAAGGAGAAGTTCCCGGCGGCGTATTCGATGACGTAGAGCATCCCGTCGGGTCCGATCTCCATTCCCACGGGGCGATCGAAGGGCGCGGACTCGATGCCGGAGGCGATGGGAAGCGGGACCCGACTCACGTCCGTCACGTTTTTTCCGTCCGGGGACAGGGTCGCGAGGTTGAGGAAGCCCCCGGAATGATCGGTCATGAGCCATTTCCGGTTGAAATGGGGCGGAAGCTTGTTGGGGTTTGGATTGCGCCCGTCATAGTAGTAGACGGGGCCCCCGATGGCGGTGGCGCCCTGGAAGGCCGCGAAACGTTCGACGTTGTCCGTCGACTTCCCGTACTTGTTGTTCTCCCGGGACAGGATGGCGCCGATGGCCGGAGGCAGCCGCCGCACGCCGGTGTTGTTCACCGAAGCGTTTTCCGGCGCGGCGGGATTGAAGGCGGGTCCCGAGGTGTTGGTCGTGTAATCCCAGTCGTTGTAGGCCTGGTTGTTGCCGATGAAATAGGGCCATCCGAAGTTGCCCGGGCCCTGCACCAGGTTGAATTCCTCGTGCTTGGCCGGCCCCTTGCCGACGACCCCCACGCCGGCGTCGGGCCCCACCTCTCCGATATGCGCCCAGCCGGTATACCGATCGATGAACAGGGTATAGGGGTTGCGATGGCCCATGCTGTATATCTCCGGACGCACCCTGTCCCGGTCCGCCGCATCGGGCCAAAGGGAGATGAAGGCCGCCCGGAGGTTCCCCGCCGGGATGTCATAGGTGGAGCCCGGTCCCGGCGCAGGTCCAGGCTTTCCGTCGTCGGGGAGGGGCCGGGGCCTGATGCGCAGCAGCTTGCCCCGCAGGTCGTCGGTGTTGGCGGCGCTGCGCTGGGCGTCCAGGTGGGACATCCCGGACGACTCGTTGATGGCCGCGAACATATCGTCGGAGGCGGTATTGTCGCCGGTGGTGAGGTAGAGATTGCCCTGGGCGTCCCAGCCCATGCCGCCGCCGGTATGGCAGCAATACCTCCGCTGCACCCCCACGTCCAGGATGACCTTTTCCGTG
>CBILQL010000076.1:0-11645 GCA_966238865.1 uncultured bacterium | reverse complement strand
CTTCGAGCAGTACGACCCCGCCCCCAGTGGGGGCGCCCGGCTGGGGCTGGTGGAGGCCTTCTTCCGACAGGGGAAGGCGTCCGCGGCCCTCGTGATTCTGGAGGACTGGCTCTCCCAGGGCGGGGCCCCCGCCGCCGCGAGCCTGTGGGCGGCCCGGGTGCATGCCGCCGGGGGCGCCGCCGCGGAGGCCCGCCGCCGCTACCGCGAGGCCCTGGACCGCGATCCCTCCCTGGCCGACCCGGCCCTGGAGAAGCGCCTCCAGGAGGTGACATCGGCGGTACCGGAACCGGGTGGGAACGGTGGTTCCGGCCCCGGATCGTCCGGGGATTCCTCCCCGGACGGCGACGCGCGCGTCCTGCTCCCCGCCGGGGATGCCGGCCTCCCGTCCGGGAGCCCGGGCGCGGTGGAGAAGCCAGCGGTCGCCTTCGCCGACGTGGGCGGCATGGACAAGGTGAAGGAGGAGATCCGGACCAAGATCATCCATCCCCTGGCCCATCCGGAGATCTACCGCGCGTACGGCAAGAGCGCCGGCGGCGGCATCCTCCTGTACGGACCGCCCGGCTGCGGCAAGACCCATCTGGCCCGCGCGACGGCCGGCGAGGTCAAGTCCTTCTTCCTGTCGGTGGGCATCCACGAGGTGCTCGACATGTACCTGGGCCGGAGCGAGAACAATCTGCACGAAATCTTCCAACTGGCGCGCGCCAATTCGCCCTGCGTGCTCTTCTTCGACGAGGTGGACGCCCTGGCCATGAACCGTTCCGACATGCGCCAGAGCGCGGGCCGGCAGGTGATCAACCAGTTCCTGTCGGAGCTGGACGGGGTGGCCGCCGCCAACGAGGGCATCCTGGTGCTGGCGGCCACCAACGCGCCCTGGCACCTCGACTCCGCCTTCCGGAGGCCCGGGCGCTTCGACCGCATCCTCTTCGTCCCGCCCCCGGACCCCGCGGCGCGGGCCGCCATCTTCGGCATCTGCCTGCAGGGCAAGCCGGTCGAGGCGGGCATGGACCTGTCCCGGCTGGCCAAGGCCAGCGACGGCTTCTCCGGCGCCGACATCAAGGCCGCCGTGGACGCGGCCGTGGAGGGGAAGCTGCGCGAGGCCCTGCGGGCCGGCAAGCCCTCGCCCCTCTCGGAGAAGGATCTGCTCGCCGCGGCCAAGGGGATCAAGCCGTCCACGCGGGAATGGTTCTCCACCGCCCGCAACTACGCCCTGTACTCGAACCAGGGCGGCATCTACGACGACATCCTCGCCTACCTGAAGCTCTGACCCGTGGACGCGCGCATCCAGAGGGCCCATCTCCTGCTGCAGCAGTCGCGCTTCGACCTCGCCGAGCGCGAGCTGCGCGCGAGCCTGTCGGAGGACCCGGAGAATTGGCTGTCCCACGCCTTCCTGGCCGTCGCCCTGATGCGCCAGGGCAAGCGCGAGGAGAGCATCCGGGAGGCCCGCGCCGCCATCGGCTGCGAGCCGGGCGTCGCCTACGCCCATTACGTCCTGGCCCTCTGCCTGGCCCGCGGCGGCGATCGGAAGGCCCTGGCTGAGGCCCGGGCCTCGGCGCAGCGGGCCCTGGAGCTGGAGCCGGAGGATCCGGACCACCACGCCCTGGTGGGCTGGATGGACCTCGACGAGAAGCGCTGGGAAGACGCGCTCGCCGGCGCGGAGAAGGCCCTCTCCCTGGATCCCGAGCACGTGGACGGCGCCAACCTGCGGGCCCAGGCGCTGGTGAAGCTGGGGCGTGGCGGCGAGGCCGGCGCCACCCTGGAATCGGCGCTGGCGCGCGACCCCGAGAGCGATTCCATCCACGCCAACATGGGCTGGACCCTGCTGGAAAGGGGCCAGCCCCTCCGCGCGGTGGAGCATTTCCGGGAGGCCCTGCGCCTGGATCCCCAATCGGAATGGGCCCGGGAGGGGATCGTCGAGGCCATGAAGGCGCGCAACCCCGCCTACCGGGCCATGCTCCGCTACTTCTTCTGGATGGGCAAGCTCCAGGCGCGCACCCAATGGCTGCTGATCCTCGGGGCCGTGTTCGGCACGCGCTTCCTGCGCTCCCTGGCCGCGGACCGTCCCGCCCTCGTCCCGGTCGCCTACGGCCTCACGGCAGTCTACGTCCTCTTCATGGCCGCCAGCTGGCTGGCGAGGCCGCTGTTCGACCTGCTCCTGCGCTTCGACGCCTTCGGCCGGCAATGCCTGTCCGAGGACCAGGTGCGGGCGTCCAACTGGCTGGGCGCAACCCTGGCCCTGGCGCTGGCCTTCGTGGCGGCCTCCCTGGCGACCGGCAGCCGGCTGCTGCTCTTCGCCGCCCTCGGCTGCCTGGGCCTGTGCCTGCCGCTGACCGGCCTGTTCCAGGTCCGCGATCCGCGGAAGCGGCGCGTGCACGCCGTCATCGCCGCCGGGCTGGCCCTGTGCGGCCTGGGCGCCCTGGCGCTCCCGGGACCCCAGCCCCTGCTGGGGACGATCTTCGCCGGCGGCATCGTCGCCTATTCCTGGCTCGCGAACGCCTACAAGTGAGACTTGCCGGACGGGCGACCCGCCGGGCCCCGGCGGTTCGTCCGAACCCTCACTCTCCCATCAGGGCCTTCAGCCGCTTCATGGCCGCGGCCATGGAGTTCCCGCCCTTCAGCGTGCCGGCGAAGAGGTCGCCCCGTTTGCGGAGCCGCGCGGGCATAGTGTCGATGTTGAAGTCCGCCATGTCCAGCTTGCGCTTGATCTCGGACCATTCCAGCGCCGCGCTGACCGGGGCCCCGGCCTTCTCGCGCGCGGAATAAACGGCGGCGACGCTCTTGCCTTCGGCGTTCTGCATGCAGTCCAGGTAGATGCGGCCCCGGCCGCGGGTCTTGAGGGATCGCTCGGTGGTGAAGGCGTCGGGGCGTTCGCGCACCGCCCATTCGGCGACCCGCTGGGCGAAACCCAGGCTCTGGGCGAAGCTGCAGGGCGCCCGGAAGGGCACGTAGACGTGGATGCCCCGCGACCCGGAGGTCTTCGGGAAGGAGATGATCCCGAGGCGGTCCAGCAGCCCGCCCAGGAAGAGGGCCTGCTTGCGGACCTCGTCGAAGGGCACGTCCTGGGGATCGAGATCGAACACCGCGAAGTCGGGACGGGAGAGGTCGGACGTCCGGGACAGCCAGGGATGCATGGGGATGACCCCCTGGTTGGCCAGGTAGAGGAGGCTGTTCCGATCCTGGCACAAGGCGTAGCGGATGACCCGGCCGCCCTTCTCGCGCACCTGCACGGTGCGCAGGAAGGACGGCGGGTTCTTGATGTCGTGCTGGTAGAACGGGGCACGCCCGATGCCGTCCGGGAAGCGCTTGAGGATGATGGGCCGATCCTTGAGGTGGGGCAGCAGCCAGGGGGCGACGGCGTCGTAGTAGCGGATGAGATCGCCCTTGGTACGGCCCTCGCCGGGCCAATACACCTTCTCGAGATGGGTCAAGGCGGGTCCTGAGGCGGGGGCTGGGGCGGCCGCGGCTTCGGCCTCGGCCTTCAGGGCGCGCGAGGACTGTTCCCGCTCCCGCACGCATGCCTTGGGATCCTTGTCGGGGCGGAGTCCCAGGAACACCGGCTGCCGCATGCGTCCGTCGTCGGTCCATTCGGCGAACTCCACTTCGGCCACGGCGACGGGCTTCACCCAGGTCACCGGCTCGTTGGTCTTCGGCGGATCCCGGAACGGCGCGACGCGGGTGGCCAGGGGCGCGAGCAGGGCATGCACCTCCTCCAGGGAGCGCCGGTCGAAGCCGCCTCCCACGTGCCCGGCGAAGACCAGCTCCCCGTCCCGGTAGAGGCCCGCCACCAGGGATCCGAAGCGGTGTCGGGATCGGCGAGGCTCGGTCATGCCCGCGATCACCACCTCCTGCCGCTTCTTCCCCTTGATCTTGACCCAATCGGTGCTGCGGCCGGCGGCATAGGGGCCGGCCTTTCGCTTGGCCACCACGCCTTCGAACCCGAGCCGGTTCGCCTTCGCGAACGCCTCCCGGCCGCGGGTCCCGGAATGCTCCGAATAGCGGAGGCTGTCCGATTCGATCAGGATGCGTTTCAGCAGCGCCTTCCGCTCGGCGAGGGGGCAGGCCCGCAGGTCCATGCCGTCGCAACACAGCAGATCGAAGACATAGTAGACGATGCGCCCCTCGCCGTCCGGGCGACGCTTCCCTTTCAGGCGGCCCTGCAGGAGCTGGAAGCGCGAGCGGCCTTCCGCGTCCAGGGCGACCACTTCGCCGTCGGCGAGGAAGGACTTGGCCCGGAAGCCGGCGGCCAGGGAGCCCAGCTCCGGGAACATGGCATCGAGGCTCTTGCGATTGCGGGAAATGAGGGAGGAGCGACCGGCATCCGCGCGCAGCAAGGCGCGCCAGCCGTCCCATTTCATTTCGAAGACCCAGTCCTCGTCGTCGAAGGGCGCGTCGCCGAGGGTCGCCAGCATGGGTTCGGCGAAGGCGGGCAGCTTGGCGGGAACGGCCCCGGGGGGCCATCCGTCCGGCCCGGCCGGGGAAGGCGCCGCGGCGGCGCACCGCGCCGGGCGGGCTGCCTTGGCGGCCTTCGCCTCAGCGGTCTTGTCGGTGACCGCTTCGGAAAGCCGCTTCACGGTACTCTTCACGGTCCGCTTCGTGGTTTTCTTCGCCGCCGGTTTGGTGGCCGACGTTTCTTCTGCCGGGACTCCGGGCTCCAGGTCCTGAGGCTTCTCCGAGCGGGAGCCGTAGGGCAGGATAGGGGTAGGGGTCCAGTCGGCCACGGCCTCCTCGTCCTTGAGCTTGAAGAGCAGCCATTGCCTGTCATCCCGGGCCGTGCGCATCAGCATGAAAGAACCTGCCAGCTCCCCGCCCGAGAAGTCCACGTGCAGGCGCCCCGCCTTCCAGGCCGCGAGCGGATCCCCGCCCTTGGTCAGTGCATAGGTCCCGGAATCCCAGATGCGCATCTCGCCGGCCCCGTATTGGCCGTCGGCGATGGATCCCTGGAAATCCAGGTATTGCAGCGGATGATCTTCGGTTTGCACGGCCAATCGGCGCACCTTCGGATCCAGGGATGGGCCCTTGGGTACCGCCCAGGACTTGAGCACGCCCGCCATCTCCAGGCGCAGGTCGAAGTGGAGGCGCGAGGCATGATGCTCGTGGACGACGAAACGGGTGCCGGGGCCCGCCGCGGATTTCTTCCCGACCCGACCTGACGGCTCGGCGGTTCGGGAGAAGTCCCGCTTCTTGCGATAGGTGTCGAGGGATATTCGTGCCATGGGTAGTACCCTCCCAGGTGATGGGCACCGAGCCCCCGGGCATCAAGGTGCCCGCGAGGAGTGGGCAGATATCGGCCCTCGAGGCGGGATCCCATTGGAAAAATAGGTTTCAGGCAAGACAGGGGTAACCCAAGAAATTTCAAGATTTCCGCGGAAACTCAGGCTCCGGTCTTGAAATATTGACAAATTATCATAAGCGGTTTATGATATTTTCATGGATGACGCGGTGCGAAAATACCTGGCCACCATCGGCGCGAACGGCGGTCGAAAAAGCCGCCGCTCACTGAGCTGCGAAGAGGCCCGCCTGATGGCGAAAGTTCGCGATGCGCGGCGCGCCTACAAGAAGTTCCATGCCCGGTGCTTCTGGTCCTATAGACCCGACTTGAAAATCACCGCCGAAGACCTGCCGTGGATCTCCAGGGAGCTGATGAAACAGGGCGGCCGGGAAGCATGGAGCATAGGAGCCCGGTTATGCCCTTGACGGATTTCCAGGCCGGACTGGGCCGCCTGCTGGCCGTGAACCGCAGCGAGGACAGCTACCTGGCCGGAGGGGCGGCTTTGCTTTCCGCCCCCAACACCCGGCGGTACAGCCAGGATCTCGACTACTTCCATGACAGCGCTGCCCGGGTAGCCACCGCCTTCCAAGCCGATAGCGCGACGCTGGGCGCGCATGGATACGACCTGGAGACCGAAATCGTGCAGCCGGGATATATCCGCGCCGTGGTGCGACGGGGAGAGCAGGCGACCAAGCTGGAATGGGCCCAGGATTCGACATGGCGCTTCATGCCGGTGCAGCGCAGCGAGGACTTCGGATACCGGTTGCATCCCATCGACCTCGCGACCAACAAGGTGCTGGCGTTGGCGGGCCGCGAGGAGCCGCGCGACCTGCTGGATACCTTGGATCTGCATGAACGCCTCCTGCATCTGGGGCCAATGATCTGGGCAGCCGTGGGAAAGGATCCCGGATTTTCGCCCCAGTCCCTGCTGGAGCTCCTGCGCCGTCGCGGCAAAATCCGTCCCGAAGACCTGCGACGCCTATACCTGGCCGGGCCCTTGGACATCCAGGAGCTGAAATCCGCCTGGCTGGCGGCGCTGGATGGCGCGGAGGCATTCATCGGAAGCCGACCGCCCGGGGAAGCCGGCTGCCTCTATTACGATCCTGCATCGAAGCTTTTCGTCGATCCCACCGGCTTCACGGGCCCGATCCTGCCGCACTTCGGCCGCCCCGGCGGGGTTATTCCCAGGGCATCGGACTAAGAGGCCCCCGACCCTCCGTTTACCCGGCCGCGGAAAGCTGCGGATTCCAACCGTCATCGCGGGGACGCGCACATCCCGGATGAAGTTTTCCTTTCGAGTTGGAGTATTCCCCGCTGACGCCCTGCGTCCGCCCCAGCAGGTTTTTCCGCCGCACGCCGGCCGGGCGGAAATACTTACCGGGGGGATTCGCCCGAATCCTCGCCCCAAACATCAACAATCGCCTTAATTGGGCGGCTTTTTGGGCCTGCATCGATTGGCACCACGGTTGCTTTATATCCCCGGCAGCCCCGAGCGCCTCGGGAAGGAGCACACTATGTACGCCGATACGATGGAATTGGTCGAGAACAGGAAGGAAGAACCCCTCATCAGCATCCGCGACGCCGCGAAGATCATCGGCGTCCCCCCGCATACCATCCGGTACTGGGAGAAGGAGTTCTCGGACTTCCTGGTGGCCCCGCGCACCCTGGGCAAGCAGCGCCGTTACGGCGATCAGCAGCTCCACAAGCTGCGCACCATCTTCCGCATGCTGAAGGAGGAAGGCTATTCCATCGCCGGCGCCAAGCGCGCCCTGGCCAAGCAGAACCAGGCCGCCAACCTCGGCGGCGCGACCCATCCCAACCTCGCGTCCCTGAGCTCGGAGATGGCGGAAAAAATCCTGGCGCTGGTCAAGCATGAGCTCAACTTCCAGGTCTGAGCCCCCGCGCTTCTCGGTCGTCGTCGTCACCTACAACAGCCGGGAGAACATCGGAGTCTGCCTCGACTCGCTGCGCCGGTGCTCCGGCGGCGGGGATGATCTCGAGATCATCGTGGCCGACAACGCCTCCCGGGACGGGACGCCGGATTTCCTCGCGCAGGAGGAGAAGGCGGGGCGCATCCGCGCCCTCCTCAACACGGAAAACTTCGGATTCTCCAAGGGCTGCAACCTGGGCGCGGCCAAGGCCCGCGGGGAGTTCCTGGTCTTCCTGAACCCCGACACCCTCGTCGCCCCCGGCTGGGCGGAGGCGATGGCGGAATACTTCCGGGACCCCGGCGTGGGCGCCGTGGGCCCGCTTTCCAATTACGTGGCCGGACTGCAGAGGCTCGACCTGCACCTGCCCGCCCCCTACGACAAGGGCGCGCGCATCCCGGGCGACGACGCCGTCGGACAGTCCGCGAACGTGGCGCGCATCCTCGCGGATGCCAACCGCGGGCGCGGCGTGCGCACAAAGCTGCTCATCGGCTTCTGCCTCATGATCCGCCGCCGCCTCTTCCGGGAGATGGGCGGCATGGACGAGCGGCTCTTCCTCGGCAACGACGATCTCGACCTCAGCTGGCGGCTGCGCGGACGCGGCCTCGAGCTCGTGGTGGCGACCGACGCCTTCGTGTTCCACGAGGGCCAGAAGAGCTTCAAGACCGAGAAGAAGAGCCACGTCGATCGCCTGGTGCAGGAGTCCACGGACGCCCTGTACCTGAAGCTCGTCGATCACTACGGCGGCAGGGACAAGGTCCCCTCCTCCCAGGAGCTCTGGGGAATGTCCTGGTTCCAACCCTCCCCCGCCCTGCTGGAGGGGCGCCCCGCCGCCGCGCGGACGGCGGCCTCCGGGAATGCGGACGCATCGGATCCCAACAGCATATCGGAGGCTCGCATGGCCGCGGAAACCCATCCATCCCAATCCTGGCGCGGCGTGACCGTCCTCGTGTTCCTCGGCCCGGGCATCGGCTCCGAGGCCGACCGCCTGGAAGCCACCCTCTCCACGCTGCCCGCGCGCCCCGCGGACGTGATCCTCCTCAATTGCACCGGCTGGAGCGGCGCCGTACCCGGCCAGCCCCAGGGCGGATTCCGCCGCCTGGACCTGGGCGCCGCCTGCTCGCCGCGTTCCGCCGTCGAGCTTTCCACCGCCCTGGCCGCCGATCACATCCTGTTCTGCGCCGCCGGCGTGGGCTTCACGGCGCTGTTCAACCATTGGGTGGAGAAGCAGCTGGGCGCCCTCCCGACCGCGATGCTCCTGCCCGTCCGCCTGGAAGGCGCGGGCCCCGGAACCTCTCCTTCCGCCTGCGCCTTCCTCTGCCGCAAGACATGGCTGCGCGAGGCGCTGGGGACGTTGGGATCCCTCGCCCCCGCCGGCACGCCGTCCGGCGAAGCCGCGGGCTCGGCGGCCGCCGCCTCCTTCCTGGCCGCCATGGCCGATCGCCTGGCCGCCGTCCCGGACTCCGATCGCCGCGCCGACCCGCCCTGGCTGCTGGCCCGCGCCGCCGACCTGCCGTCCTCGGCCGCGCTTCCCGGATCCCCGCTTCTCGGGTCCGCCCCGGCCGCAGGTTCCCAATTAGCCGCAGGTCCCGCAACCGGGAAATGGACCGAAGCCATCCGCAACTACCCCGAGATCCTGGCCGGGCCCATGCGCGGCGCCGAGGAGATCGGCTTCGCCGGCACCATCGCCGACACGCTGCCGGTCGACGGGACCTTCCACGTGTTCGACCTCAAGGGCGATCGCGTACCCTTCCAGGATCAGGACCTGGTGATCCTGCGCCTCACGCCGGACCTGGTGAAGGATCTCCCCGAGCGGCTCCGGAACCTGCGCCACCGCGGGAACCGGCTCAAGCGCCTCCTGGTGGTGCTCAATTCCATGCAGGCCCTGCGCCTGCCCAAGTCCGAGGCGAATCCCCTGGCCCCCGTCGACGTCACCCCGCAAGGGGCCCGCGCGGCGCTGTGGCAGGCCGGCTTCGCCGTGGCCTCGGAGAAGCCCTACACCGGAATCCCCCCGGTACAGGGCGCGGTCGGCGACCTGGACGGATGGACGCTGCTCGAGGCCGTGCCGCGCGCCGCCGGGCATGCCTTGCGCAAGAAGGTGTCCATCGTGATCCTGGGCTTCAACCAGGTCGAGTACACGAAGAAGTGCATCGAGTCCATCCGCAGGCATACCCGCCAGGACTACGAGCTGATCCTGGTGGACAACGGCAGCAAGGACGGCACCGAGGCCTATTTCCGATCCGTCCCCGGCGCCAAGGTGATCCGCAACGCCGTCAACCTGGGCGTGTCCCGGGGCTGGAACCAGGGCATGCGCCTGGCCGAAGGCGAGTACATCCTCATCTTCAACAACGACACCATCGTCGGACCCGACTGGCTGGAGAACATGGTGCGGCTGTGCGAGAGCGATCCGTCCGTGGGCATGGTCGGACCCCGCTCCAACTACATCGCCGGCCCGCAGATCGTGAAGCCCGTGCCCTACAAGGACGAATCCGGAATCCAGGGCTTCATCGCGGCCTGGCAGCGGGAACACGACCTGCGGGCGGACGAGTTCGACTTCATCAAGGGCTTCTGCCTGCTCATCCCGCGCGCCGTGTTCGCCAAGGTCGGCTTCTTCGACGAGCGCTTCGGCAAGGGCAACTTCGAGGACGACGACTATTGCGTGCGGGTCCGCTGCCACGGCTGGCGCACCCTCATCGCCCACGACAGCTTCATCCACCATTACGGCAGCGTCTCCTTCAACCAGGAGGACGTGGACTGGAAGGCGCTGATGCTCGAGAACCAGCGCAAGTTCACGGAGAAATGGTCGCGGGGCGCCGCCGCCGTGCACGACACCGTGGTGTCCGATCCCGGCGTCTCCGATTCCGCGGGGCCCTCCTGGACCCCTGCCCCCGCCCCGGCTCCGGTTTCGCCACGCCCCGCCCACGACGCCTCCGCGCGCCTCGCCGAGGCCCAGGCCGCCTACGGGCGCGGGGACATCGCCGCCGCCCGGCTGGGCTTCCTGGACGTGCAGGCCCTGCATCCCGAGAACGCCGAGGCCTATTGCGGCCTGGGCGCCATCGCCTTCCACGACGGCGCCGCCGAGGACGCCGGCAAGCTCTTCCTGCGCTGCCTGCAGCTCGACCCGTCCCACGCCGACGCCGCGCGCAACCTCATCGACGTGCTCACCGCCATGGAAGGGCGGTTCGATCCCGGCGACGCGTCGGCCCTGGCCGCCACCTTCCCGGCAAACCCCGTCTTCCGGGAAGCGCTCGCGGAGGCGGGAATTCCCGTGCCGTCCGCGGGCCCCGCGCCGAGGAAACAGCCTGAGCTCCCGCCCTGGCGCTCCGAAGTGGAGGCGCGGATCGCCGCCCGCGAATACGCCCCCGTCATCGACGCCCTGGAGCGCCGCCTCAAGGCGGGCCAGGACCTGTCGGCCTGCTACAACTACCTGGGCGTCATCGCCCATGCCTGCGGCGACAACGCCTTCGCCGCCGAGCATTTCCGCACCGCCCTGCGCCACGGCCCGGCCCATCCCGACACCGTCCACAACCTGGCGGACACCTTGCTCGCCCTGGGCCGCGCCGAGGAGGCGCTGCGCCTCCTGGAGAACCCGCCCGAGCTGGAGCCCGGGACCGCGGACGCGGCCGAGATGTCGGTGACCGCCGAGCAGTTGCGCAACGCGCTGGAAGCCGGGGCCCCGGATCCGGCCCGCCTCACGGCCTCCCGCGAGGCCAACCTGGAGGCGGAGGCGCTCCTGCGGGCCGGCGAGCCCGGCAAGGCCCGCGACCTGCTCGAGCAGGCGCTTCGCGGCGACGCCGGCGATTTCCGCGCCCTCAACAACCTGGGGCTGGCCGAATGGTATCTCGGCCGCGCCGAGGCCGCCTGGGAACGCTTCCGCGCCTGCCTGGCCCTGCGTCCCGCCTTCGGCGACGCCCTCGTCAACGCCTTCGACGCCGCCCTGGCCTGCGGCCGCGCCGACGAGCTCGGACCCATCGCGGACAAGGCCCTGGCCCGGCGCCCCGATCATCCCGAGGCCCGCCGCATCGCGTTCCACCTCGACCGCGAAGGCCGCGCCCTCGCGCATTGCCGCAGCTTCGAGGCGCTCGAGGAGGACGCCGCCATCCTGGCCCGGGCCGACAAGGCCATGCAGGAGAACCGCAAATCCGACGCCATCAACGCCTACCTCGACGCCATGCAACGGCGTCCCCAGAACCCCCAGGCCCTGAACGGCCTCGGCATCATCGCCTTCGCCGAATCCCGCCACGTGGACGCCTACGCCCTCTTCGACGCCGCCTGCGCCCTGCATCCCATGGACCAGGACATCCTGGTGAACCTGTGGCAGGCGGCCCAGGCCCTGCGCCGCGAGCAGGACGTCCTGCCCAGGCTCCGGACCTCCCTGGAGCGGAATCCGGCGCTGCACGACGTCACGGCCGGCGTGCGGGCCGAGGGCGGGGTGGCCGACGACCAGGTCG
>CBILQL010000075.1:0-11649 GCA_966238865.1 uncultured bacterium | reverse complement strand
GGACCTGGCAGGCCATCGGGCCGCCGGGTCCCGGTCCACTGCCCGCCCGGCCTCGGAAACCCGAGTATCGGGCTTAGAGCCCCTAACAGAATGGTTGCTCGGCCGCGGGCCGCTCGCTCGGCCTCGCTCCTTCGCCCCCATTCTGTTAGGGGCCCTTATTCCCGGCCATTTTCGGAGAACCTCCCCCCTCCCCACGGACACTAACCAGCCAGCCGCCCATATGGTTTTCCAGGGCGGGGAAGGATAGTCGCGGCATGGAATACGGGCATTTCGACGACGAGGCGCGGGAATACGTCATCACCACTCCCAAGACGCCGGTGAAGTGGATCAATTACGTGGGGACCCTGGGCTTCGGCGGCTTCGTCGACCATACCGGCGGCCTGCTCATCTGCAAGGGCGATCCGGCCCTCAACCGCATCACCAAGTACATCCCCCAATTGCCCAATTCCCAGTTCAAGGGCCATGCCCTGTACCTGCGCTATCGCGAAGGCGACGCCTACAAGGTGTTCTCGCCCTTCTTCGTGCCCACCCTGGACGCCTACGACGAATACCGCTGCCACGTGGGACTCGGCTACACCCGCATCGTGTCCCGCATCCAGGGAATCCGCACCGAGGCCACCTTCTTCGTGCCGCTGCAGGAGACGGTCCTGCTCGTCGACGTGCGCGTCACGGTGGAAAAGGGGTCCAAGGCCGGCCTCTCCGCGGTCCCGGTGATCGAGTATTCCCATTTCGACGCCCTGAAGCAGTTCACCAACGCCGACTGGGTGCCGCAGACCATGCAGAGCAAGGCCTTCGCCGGCGGCCCGGGAGGCAGGCTCCTGGCGCAATACGCCTTCATGCACCGCGACACCAGGATCAACTGGATGACCGCCAACGTGCCGGTGTCCTCGTTCGAATCCGACCGCCGGCGCTTCCTCGGGGACAACGAATACGGCACCTGGGCCGCTCCCGGCATGCTGCGGGACGAGGAGCTCGGCAACTACGAGGCCCGCCGCGGCGACAACATCGGCGCGCTGCTGCTCAAGCTCGGCGACCTGAAGGCCGGGGACAGCCGCCGCTTCACGGTGCTCATCGGCCAAGACGCCGACGCCGAGAAGGCCAAGGAGCGGGCCGGACGCTTCGCCCAGCCGGCCCAGGTGGACGCGGCCCTCGATCGCCTGACCGGCTTCTGGAAGGAATACCTGGACAAGCTGACGGTCAAGACCCCGGACGCGGCCATGAACAGCATGCTCAACGTCCACAACCCGCGGCAATGCTACATGACCAAGAACTGGTCGCGGGACCTGAGCCTGTACCAGCTCGGCTTCGGCGGCCGCGGCATCGGCTTCCGGGACAGCTCCCAGGATGTGATGGGCGTGATGGGCCACATGCCCGAGGAGGCCCGCGAGCTGATGGAGAAGCTCCTCAGCGTGCAGAAGCGCAACGGCTCCGCGATGCACCAATTCTACGCTTCGACCATGGAGGCCAACGAGGGCGACGCCCGCGAGCGCGAGGACCGTCCCAAGTACTACGGCGACGATCACCTCTGGATCGTCCTGGCGGTGTCGTCCTACCTCAAGGAGACCGGCAACCTCGCCTTCCTGGACAAGACCCTGCCCTTCTACGAGAAGGGCGAGGACGGCAAGCCCCTGGAATCGGCCACGGTGTACGAGCACCTGCGCCGCGCGGTGGAGTTCACCCGCAAGGACCTGGGCGCGCACAAGCTGCCCCTGCTCGGCTTCGCGGACTGGAACGACACGGTGAACCTGCCCAAGGGCGCCGAGTCCCTGTTCAACGCCAACCTCTACGGCAAGGCCCTGCTCGAGCTCATCGACCTGGCCGAGCACCGCAAGGACGCCGAGACGGCCAGGAGCCTCCGGGACAACTGGCGGACCATGGCCGACGCCGTGAACGCCTGCGCCTGGGACGGCGAATGGTACGTGCGCTGGTTCGATCCCGACGGCCAGCCCATCGGCTCCAAGGCGAACAAGGAAGGCAGGATCTGGACCAACGGCCAGAGCTGGCCGGTGATTTCCGGCTTCGCCCCGCCCGAGCGGGCGAAGGCGGCCCTCGATTCGGTGTTCAAGCACCTCAACACCGAAAGCGGCATCAAGCTCAGCGCCCCCGGCTACGACGGCTTCGACAACCGCAAGGGCGGCGTCACCACCTACCCGCCCGGCGCCAAGGAGAACGGCGGCATCTTCCTGCACGCCAACCCCTGGGTGATGATCGCCGAGACCATGCTAGGCAACGGCGACCGGGCCTACCAGTACTATCGCCAGATCAATCCCGCCGCCCGCAACGGCGAGCTGGATCGCTTCGAATGCGAGCCGTATGTGTATCCGCAGAACATCCTCGGCGACGAGCATCCCCAATTCGGGCTGGGACGCAACAGCTGGCTTTCGGGCACCGCTTCGTGGGCCTACCAGGCGGCCACCCGGCACATCCTCGGCATCCGGCCGCAATATGCCGGCCTCGAGATCGATCCCTGCATCCCCAAGGCCTGGGACGGCTTCTCGGCCCGGCGGGAATACCGGGGCGCCACCTATGCCATCGAGGTCAAGAACCCCTCGCATGTGAGCAAGGGGGTGAAGTCCATCACCGTGGACGGCAAGCCGGTCGCGGGCGGCCTGGTGCCGGCCTTCGGCGACGGCCGGGTCCACAAGGTGGAGGTCGTCCTGGGATAGGGTTTCCGCCTAAGACCCGCTTAGGGAAAAAAACCCGGGACCCGGGTGACACCCCACATTCCTAGACCCTACAGGGCACTTTCCGGATTTAGCCCATGCATCCGGCAGGCTGTCGGACCGAAGAGCTGGATGATTTTCTTCCTCAAGGGCGACATGTTCGTGAGCAGCTCGCGGGGCGGGTCATCCGGCTTTTCCTGGATGCGCACCACCCCCAGCCCTTCCATGATTTGAAAGATCCAGCGCAGCGTCGGATTCTGCACCGGTTTGTTCAACTGGTTGGGAAGCGTCTCGTCGGTTTCCTCCAGCCTCAACCGCAGGTTGTACTGCGCGATGTTGTACACCAGCAGGCACAAGGTCATCACCACCATCAGCGCGGCTATTCGCTGCGGCGATTTCAAGAACACAGAATCCACCATGAACCACGGGTCCTTCAGGAAGCGGAAGCCCCGCTCCACGTTCTGCTGCTCCTTGTACTCCGCGAGCAGCCGCGCGGCAGGGTAAGCCTCCGCATCCATGTCATTGGTGGAGAGGATGAACCGCCCCTTCCGGGCAAGCACCTCCGCCACCGCCTCCGCGTTCCGTTCCGCCACCAGGTCGAGCCTATATTCGATGCGGAGCGGCACCGCGTCCGCGGCCGGCTTTCCCTTGCTCGCGTACCGCTTCTCCTCCACCACTTGGGCCTGGATGCGGTACAGCGGATAGTCCTTCTGGAGTTTCTTCACCTCCACTTCCGCATCGTGCACGCAACCGAAGGCCGTGCTTCCCAGCTGCCGCATCTCCTTCATAAGAAGCGCCTCCTGCTTCTCGAGGCTTTTCTCCAGGGTCTTCCTCTCCCGCGCGTATCCCTGCTCCGAATACACCAGCAGCCAGCGCTGGGGGACGTTCCCGTACACCGACAGGGTTTCCGCGTACTTGTACCCGTCCTCGCCGGCCTGCCAGGCGATGTCTCCATCCGGCCGGCTCACCCATTCCCGGGCCTCGGCGACCGTCTCGGGAACGCGCGTGAGCCAGAGGTAGTCGTTCTGCGCGAGCAGCCGGTCCGCCGAATACAGCGCCGAGTCGGCGACCCACTTGAAATCGCCCGTCAGGTCCAGTTCCCTCCGGAAGGCGCGGACCTTGCGGATGGTCTCATGGAACTCCTTCTTGTCGGAGCTGTTGCCGTCCAGGGCATCCATCCAAATCGGCATGTGGCTCGGGCCGTTGACGACCAACGACAGGACCGCCTGCTTGAGATCGGGCCGCTTGTCCTTGGAGTGGCCGTGAGTCAGGTGGAGGACTGCCGGCTCGGCCTCCTCCGACCCGGCCTGCGCGTACTCGCCGGACACGCTCAGGGTGGTGGTGTCCAGATGGTTTGTTTGGCCCAGCAGGCGGTTGTCCAGGGCGATGCCGAAAGCGACGCTCCCGAACAGGCGGCTGACCCCATAGGCGGCAATATCGTCGAGGGCATGGCCGAGGGTGTAGTCGTTCAGGTCCTCTGCCGCGATGGGTGCATCGAGGAGCCGCTCGACGGGTTTGCTGGCGAAGAACTGGGGCGTCAGGTACAGGCGCCGGTTGGTGAATCCCAGGCCATTGAGGATGAGGGCGACCACGGCGGTCCCTGGGCTGACAACACGGTCTTCGTGAACGGGGAGCAGGGCGTCGATGCGCTCGGCGATCTTGAGGTCCTTGCAGACCGAGGCGATGAGGCCATGGTGGTCGAAGGGGAAGGATTGGAGGTCGGAGGAGGCAATCTCGAGCATGGGCCTACCTTGGACGTGCGCCGAAACCTGATGGAGTCCAGGTCGGCAAGACGCAAAGGTAGGTGGAAGCACGGAAGAGTAAACGGGATCCAAATGTGCAGTAGGATCCAGATGTGCACCGATCGCCAAAAGTAACTTAGGGGATACGCATGGGAGGGGAACCAGGCTGGAGGGCATGATAACCCCTTGATCGGGATCAAGTTACGGAGACGCAGAAGGGGTAGGCCATCATCTCCGGAGCTAAATCCGAAAAATGAGGCTGGGGTCCCTGGCAATGTGGGTGACACTTTCCTCCGGCGCCGGTGTCATAGTGGGGGCCGTCCGGCCCCCACCCGCATCGGAAGGAAACGCCGCATGAAAGCCGCAGCATCCCTGGCGCCTGCCCTGATTCTCGCCCTCTCCGCCCTCCCCGTCCGGGCGGAGGAAATCCCCGAAAGTCCGGCCGCCCATGCCGCAGGCTGCGACAGTTCCCGGA
Organism: uncultured bacterium; assembly: GCA_966238865.1. Taxonomy (GTDB): domain Bacteria; phylum Fibrobacterota; class Fibrobacteria; order UBA11236; family UBA11236; genus CBILQL01. The sequence goes on along the minus strand of CBILQL010000075.1, from coordinate 6,769 downwards.
ACCGGGAGACGTGGTATTTCGAACATCGCGATTGCGGCCCCGCGTCGACCCAGGTCTCCTTCCTCGCGAACGTCTCCCGGGAAAAGGTCGCGGGCAGCCAGGCCGCCTTCGCCGCCAACGTCGCCGCGCGGAGCGTCGAGAACGCCCAGGTGGCCTTCCTCTTCAACTACGCCGACAGCATCCATGGCTCCCAATGGTCCTGGGACATGAACCTCGCCCGGAAGGTGGACGGATTCCAGGTCAGCGGGCTGAACGTCGCCGACACGGTGAACGGCTCGCAAATCGGCTTCCTGAACATCTCGCGGCGCCTGGAAGGGTACGGCATCGGGTTCTTCACCTTCGCCGGGAACAGCATGCTCCACGGGGACGTCCGCGTGGACGAGACCGGCATGACCAAGCTCGGCTTCACCACGGGAAAGGGGTTTTTCACCTCCTATACCCTCGGCTATACCGTGGCCGAGGACAGCCATCCCTACGGCTTCGGCATGGGATTCGGGTACCATGCCCCGTTCCGGAGGAGCTATCTTGAGGGGGAGCTGGGCATCGCGACCATCATGGATGAAGCCACCGACTTCCACGACTTGGAGGACCATCGCGTCGATTTCGACGACGATGACTTCCGGTACAACACGCATCTGCAGGCCAAGCTCCGCCTCGGCGGGCGGCTGTTCCGCGGAGTGAGCGTGTTCGCCGCGGTCACCGGGAACGCCCTCATCACCCACGGCGAGGACAGGCTCATCGGACCCTGGACGGACGATTTCACCGGCACAATCGACGACACCTCTTTCTGGCCGGGGTTGGAGCTCGGGATCCGACTGGGCCGATGATCGATGCCGATCGACGTCGAAAGCCTCTACCGGCGCTACGGTGCCATGGTGTACCGGCGCTGCCTGCAGCTCCTGCGGGATGAGGGGGAGGCCAAGGACGCCATGCAGGACGTCTTCGTACGGCTCCTCCAGTCCCACGACACCCTGGAGGTTACCTTTCCCTCCGGACTGCTCTACCGCACCGCCACCCATGTGGCCTTGAACCGGATCCGGACGCGGCGGCGGCATCCCGAGGACGGGGACGAGCGGCTGCTGGCCGAAATCGCCGACGGCGCCGACCTGGAGGAAGGCCTGGCGGCGGGGCGCTTCCTGGGCCGCCTGTTCGGCTTCGGGAGCACGGGTGAATCCACCCGCGTCATGGCGGTCCTGCATTTCATCGACGGATTGACGCTGGAGGAAGTCGCGAAGGAATGCCGGCTGTCGGTTTCCGGGGTCCGCAAGCGCTTGCGGAAGATCCGGGAAACGGCCTTGAGCCTCAGAGCCGAGGAAGAAGTGGAGTCGCTGCCATGAAGCAGGAATGGATGAACCGACCCGTCAGTTCCATGCGCCTGGAACAATATGCCTTGGACGAATTGACGGAGGCCGAGGCGCGACTGCTGGAAGAGCGCCTGTCCTCGGATCCTTCGCTCAAGCGCAGGCTGGAAGCCATCGAGGCGCACAACGCAGTTTTCGAGGCCGGCTTTCCGGCGGCGGAGATGCTGCCCCGGATCGAGGCCGCGGTGCGCGCCGCGCGCCGCAGCCGTTCCGTTGCGGGAGCGCCTTCGGGCGCCGCCGTCCGGAACTCCGGCGCCGCCAGTGTCTCCCCCGGGGGCGTGCCCGAGAACCTGGCAAATGCCCTGAGCAGAGTCGTGGCCGGGGTCCGTTCCCGGCCCATGGCGGCCGGGCTGGCGATGACGGCCCTGGTTGCGCTTGCGGCCGTGACGTTCCACATGCCGCAGGACATGCCGCCCGGGACGTCCATCGCCCCGCCCGGGAATGCCGCCGGACAGGACGGCGTGCGGCTCAAGGGACAGGAACCTGAGCTGAGGCTGTACCGCAGCACGCCGCAGGGCCCGGAACGGATGCGACCGGGCGCGCCGGCCGCGGCCGGGGACGTCCTCCAGGCGGAATTCCATCCCGGGGATTTCGCCTACGGCGCCATCGCCTCCGTGGACGGGAACGGATCTGTGACGTTGCATTGGCCGCCCCGCGCCGATGACGGCACCGCCTGGTCCGCGCTGCCCGGGCATCGCCTGCCCAAGGCCTACCAGCTGGACGCGGCCCCCGGGTTCGAACGGTTCCACCTGCTGCTTTCCCGGAAACCCCTGGCGCTCGGGTCCCTGCTTCCCCTGGTCGCCGCCTCGGCGCGCCGGGACGAGGACTGGCTGGCGGGAGCGCTTCCCGAACCTGTGCATGTCGTCACGATTTCCCTCCGGAAGGATCGTTGAGCGATGCGGGCAATCCCGGCGATGGGTGAGAATCGGAGCCTGCGGACGCGGCGGGCAGGGCCGACGATCCGGCTGCTGCCGTTCCTCCTGGCCGCCGTCGCGGCCTGGGATGCCGGCGCGGCCCCCACGCGGCGCCTGGGGCTGATCCTCGGGGCCAATGACGGAGGGAACGGGCGGGCGCGGCTGCAATATGCCGGAGACGACGCCAGGACCTTCGCCCAATCCATGCTGGAGCTGGGCGGGATGGACGCGAGGGACCTGATCCTGCTGCACGACGTGGACGCCGGCGTCCTGTCCCGGTCGCTGGACCTGTTCGCCGGGAACGTCCGCGAGGCCAAGCGCGGGGGCGGACGGGTGGAGGCGGTCGTCTTCTATTCCGGGCACGCCGACGAGCACGGCCTGCTGCTGAAGGGGCAGCGCATGACCTTCGCCGACTTCCGCGCCAAGGTGGACGGCATCCCCGCGGACGTGCGCATCGCCGTGGTGGACGCCTGCGCCTCGGGGGCCCTGACCCGGCTGAAAGGCGGGCGGGACTTCCCCTCCTTCCTGTCGGACGAATCCAGCCAGGCGAGCGGCTACGCCTTCCTGACCAGCAGCTCCGCCGACGAGGCCTCCCAGGAAAGCGATCGCATCCGCGCGTCCTACTTCTCCCATTTCCTGAACGCGGGGCTGCGGGGAGCCGCCGACGCCTCCCAGGACGGGCGCGTCACCCTGCACGAGGCCTACCAGTATGCCTATGACGAGACCCTGGCCCGCACCGAGACCAGCGCCGGCGGGCCGCAGCATGCCAGCTACGACATGCGCATCTCGGGATCCGGCGACGTGGTGATGACTGAGCTCGTCCGGGCCCGCGCCGCCTTCCGGCTGCCGTCCTGGACCCGGGGCCGGTTCTTCATCCGCGATGCCAGGGGCAACCTGGTGGCCGAGGTGGAGAAGCCGGCGGGCCGCCCCTTGAGCTTCGCCCTGGAGCCGGGGACCTATGCGGTGCGCTGGCACCGGGAGGGCGCCATCCGGGAGCGGAGCGTCACCCTGGCGTCCGGCGCCCCGGCGTCGCTCGAGCCGGGCCCCGGCTGGAAGGACGTCGCGCCGGAGCCCTCCCAGGCCCGCGGCACCGCGTCCGCGGAGCCGCGGCTGTCCCAGGTCAACCTCTTCCGGAACCGGAGCCCGGAGGATTTCCGCGGCACCCAGCTGGCCATGCTCTCCAACCGGTCGGACGGCGGGCTCGACGGGCAGCAGATGTCCCTGGGCCTCAACGCGGTGCAGTCGGGCCTGCGCGGCATCCAGGTGGCCGCGATCATGAACACCGCCCGGGGGCCCGTCGACGGAGGGCAGGTGGCCTTCCTCGCCAACTGGGCGGGCGGGGATCTGCGGGGATTGCAAGCCGGCAGCCTGCTGAACCGGGCGCAAGGCATGACCGAGGGGTTCCAGGGATCCGGCGGACTCAACTACCTGGAAGGCGATGCCGGCGGCGTCCAGGCCTCCGGCGGCATCAACGTGGTGCGCGGATCCCTGGCGGGCCTGCAGGGCGCGGTGTTCGCGAACTACATCGGGGGGGATTTGCGCGGCGGAAGCGTCGGCATGGCGTTGAACGTCGCGGGCGGCGACGTGAAGGGATCGCAGGTGGCGGGCGGCGTCAACTTCGCCGCCGGCAGCGTGGACGGCTACCAGATCGGGCTGATCAACATCGCGCGGTCCTATCGCCGGGGCGCCCCCATCGGGGTCCTCAACGTCGTCGGCGACGGGGTATGGCGCGGCGACGCCTGGGTGGACGAGACCGGCATAACCCATCTGGGCCTCGTCACGGGATCGCGCCACGTGAATACCCGGCTGGCTTTCGGATCGAAGATCGCCTCCGCGCGGGAGGTGGACGCCTTTTCCCTGGAGGCGGCGGGCCATCTCCCCTGGAGGGCCGCCTTCCTGGAGCTGGGCCTGATGTCCGCCCTCATCAGCGTGGACGGCAGAGGGTCGGTCGATTACCAGCAGCGCCTGCGGCTGACGGCGGGCGGCGATTTCGGTCGCTACGTCTCCCTGGCCGCGGGGGTGAGCTGGGTGGCGGCCGTCACGCCGGAGGCACAGGCCCCCTGGACGGGCGGCAATCGGATGCAGCGAAGCTCCTTCGACGGCCGCCTGCATCAATGGCCGGGCGCACATGTCTCGCTGCGGGCCGGAGTCGGCGGTCGGAATTGATTCTGGTTGGAAGGGATCCAGCTTAGACGCTGGAGCCCCATGAATGTGTCACGGGACAGAAATATTTTCGCAGTTCGGCTAGGGCCCGTCCGGGTGAGTAACTTCCTTTCACAACATCACGACTATCGCACGATCAATGGAAGTTCTATCTCCAGGAAAATCAATCGCTTCAGAAAGCTTGTCAGCGTTTCAGATTATTCCTTACCAGCCTTTTCGGAAAACGCATTCCCTTTGACGGTAATTCAATCGAGAGATACCTTCTATTCCACCCCGGGGGGGGGGTATTTGAGAGCCCGCACAAATATTGAAAGGAATTGTATGAAGAAGGGTATTGCACTGTTGTCCATGTCCTTGGCTTCGGCGGCATTCGCCGTGGATGAGTACCTCCCAATCGAGGCGGGCAAGTTCGAGGTGGACATCGGATATACGTACGACGGGTTGAACGGCATCTATGATAATGACGGTGAAAAGCAGGATGATGGCATCGAAGGTACCGCGAACATCATTCCGATCCAGCTGAAATACGGAATCCTGCCCGGCTTGGACGCAGAAGTCTCCTGGAGATTCTGGTCGGAGTCCGTGGAGTTGGGGATCCTTGACGGCGATGCGTCCGGGTTCCAGCGGCCGGAAATCGCGCTGAAATATGCCATGATGGATATCGGCGCGGGTGCGTTCGTCAATTTCATCGCGCCTTTCGCCACCGGCGATTACGCGGATCCCGAGCAGCCGGCCATGGCGCTGCAGCTCGGCGCGGTGTATTCCAAGCTGTTCGGCAAGTTCCGCGCCGGCGGCCAGGTCGACTACCTGATGAATTTCGAGAAGGATGATTACACGGATCGCAATGTTCTCTCCATCTTCCTCAAGCCCGAGTTCCAGGTGCACCAATATGGCAGCCTGTACGCGGGCATCGATTTCGACATCGTCGGCGAGAGCGAGTCCGACGGAGAAGGCGGAGAGGATGACGGGAACCTGCTGACCCTTAAGCCGGGTTGGAATGCCTCCTGGACGCCCATGGTGGCCACCGAGGTGACCGTTCCGTTCACCGTCATGGGAAAGAACAATTACTCCACCTTCGGCGTCGTGATCAACGCCTATCTCACGCTGCCGTAACAAGGATCGATATCCGGAGTCCGGATTTCCGGACCGTCCTCAAGAAGCCCCGCGCAAGCGGGGCTTTCCTTTTGTGCGCCCGGCAGGGCGCACCCACCAAGGGGTGCAAGTCCCCGGCGAGCCTGACAGGAGGAATCGTTAGCTGCACGGCAAGAGTGTCTCCCGCGAGGGGGAATCTGAAGGAAGCCGGAGGCAAATCGCTGGCCCGATGCACAAGAACCGCATACGAGGCGGCCATGCCGGATAAGGAGGCAAAAGTCTCCGAAGTCCAAACCCTGTCCGGAAGGCATGGACGTAGATGCGGCGGGCATAAGCGGGAAGGCGGGTGCGCAATACCCGGGGAGGTCTCCAAGGCTGCCGCGCACGGCTATTCCCGCCGAGAGGCGGGGAGAAGGCCATGGAGAAGTCAGCCGAGGCCGTAGTACGCGGGGACCACCGCCGAAGGGCCGAATGTGAAGAAAGGAGCAGGAGTCGAACCTTCACGGGATAAAAGACGCAGGAGCGGACGAAAAAAAAGCCGTCCCGCCTTGACGGAACGGAGGGCCCGAAGCCCGAAGCACCCATCAATGAGCGCGCCAAACTCCGTGGCAAGCAAGGAATATCCCAATCCGCGATGCTGAAGCTGATGGAACAAGTGGTCGAATCGGAGAACCTGAGGAAAGCGTACCGCCGCATCCTTATGAACCGGGGTGCACCCGGTGTCGATGGGATGGAAGTGGAGAGCTTCGCAGGCTATCTGAGAGAGGAGTGGCCGAGAATAGCGATGGACTTGCTGGAAGACAGATACAGGCCGCAACCGGTCAGGGGGGTGGAAATCCCCAAGCCCGGGGGTGGGATGCGGCAATTGGGCATCCCGACGGTCCTGGACCGGTTCATTCAGCAGGCGATGCATCAGGTGATGAGTCCTCTGCTCGACCCGCATTTCTCGGAGCACAGCTATGGGTTCCGGAAGGGGCGGAGCGCGCACCAGGCCATACTCAAGGCGCAGAAACATATCCAAGAGGGGCGCACCTCCGTGGTGGACCACGACTTGGAGAAGTTCTTCGACCGGGTGCAGCACGACGTGCTGATGGCGCGGGTAGCGCGGCGGATAGAGGATAAGGGACGTGGCATGAGTCTGAACCGCATCATCACAGAGGGAGTGACACCGCTTCTGCGCGGGTGGATGAACTACTTCCGCCTGTCAGAAGGGAGGGGTCCCCTGGAAACTCGGGATGG
>CBILQL010000074.1:0-11693 GCA_966238865.1 uncultured bacterium | reverse complement strand
TCGTGCACAGCCTGCGATTCCAGCTCCCGGCCGTGATGGTGGGCGTGTTCGTGGGCATGCTCTTCCTGCTCATGCTCTTCTTCCACGAAATGGGCAAGATCCTGGTCAAGACGCGCCAGCTCGCCCAGAGCGCCGAGGTCAACGACATGGTCGTCGCCTGGAACTCCGGACTGTCCTTGAGCGCGCGGGAGCGGACCAAGCTGATGTCCCTGGGGAACGAAAGCTACCTGCGGAGCCTCCAGGTCTCCCTGAACGAGGTCAACGATCTCTACGCCGGGATCATGAAATGGGTCCCGGACACTTCGGCCAGGAGCACCCGGGAGCTCGACGGCCTGCATGCCAGGCATCTCGAATACATGGAGCTGCTGGACGCCTTCTCCAAGGACCAGGGAGCCAAGCGCCTGGCGCTGGCCGCCGCGGCGCTGCCCTCCTCGGCCCTCCAGGAACCGGCTGCGACGCCGGCCGCGGCGCGGACGGCCCCCACGCCGGCGGGCAAGGGCGGGAATACGGCCAAGGCGGCCAAGGGCGCCCGGAAGGCGGAAGCGGGCAAACCCCGGAAGGGGGTGCCCAAGGCCGGGAAGCCCGGGACGGCGGACCGGCGCGCGGCCCGTGCGGCGGGTCCTGCGGCCGCGCGTGCGAAGCCGGCCCACGCGGTGCCGCCCAAGGAAATCACCCTCGATTCCATGACCAACGAGACCTTCAAGTCCTATGAGCTGAGCCTGCGGGAGGGGCTGGCCTCGGTGCAGGAGATCCTGCGCGCCGAGCGCAAGGACCGCCTGGCAAGCCTGCGCAATTCCGTGGGCCGCGCCAAGGACCGCCTCATCTACTCCCTGCTGCTGATGCTGGCCATGGTCGGCTACGTGGCCGTGATCCTCAAGTGGAAGATCCTCGACCCCATGCAGCGGCTCAAGGAAGGCGCCCTGGAGATCGGCAAGGGATCCCTGGGCCACCAGGTGTCGGTGAAGGCGCGCAACGAGATGGGGGAGCTGGCGGAGGTGTTCAACCGCATGTCGGTGCAGCTCGAGCACAAGCAGAGCTCCGAGGTCAAGGTGCGGCGCCTGGAGGCCATCGAGCAGATCGTCCGCAGCGTGAACCACGAGATCAACAACCCCCTCATGATCATCAGCGGCAACGCCGAGTACCTGCTGGCCATCCTGGAATCCCAGAGCGACGACGTGAAGTCCAAGCTGGGCTCGATCGTGGGGGAGTCCCGGCGCATCTTCACCGTCACCCAGCGGCTCAAGGAGATCAAGGAGCCCGTCACCGAGAGCTACATCGGCGACAAGGACCAGATGATAGACATCCTGCGCTCCAGCCAGATCCGCCGGAGGGACTTCTGACGGCGCGCGCGGGACGCGGCCGGTCCGTCCGGCCGGGGGTCTTGAGGCTGTGCGCGGTCCTGGCCTTCGGATGCGCCCTGGCCGCGGGATGCGCGGGCGGCGCCCCGGACGTCCCCGTCGACGCGGCGGCGGGCGCCCCCCCGGCACACGCGCCCGCCGGGCGCGTGTCTCCCGAGAAGTCCATCGCCCGCCTCCTGGCCGGCGACAACGTGGGGCTCGCCCAGGCCAAGGCCGACAGCATGGCCCTTTCCAGGGATCCGGCGGAGCGGGAAATCGGCAGCTACTGGAAGGCGGTCTGCTACCTCTACCGCGACCGGCCGGACAGCGCCGTGGCCATCCTGGAGGCCATGCAGGGCAAGTGGAGCGGCGGTCTCCGGGCCGTCCACGGGGAGGCCTTCCTGCGGCTGGCCCGCGAAGCCGGCGAAGCCCGCGTCTCCTCCCGGGTCCGCCGCGACGAGACGGCGCGGCTCGCCCACGAGAACGACGCCATGATGCGGGAGTTCAACGCCCTCAAGGCGGAAAACGCCCGCCTGGAGACGGAGAAGAAGAAGTACGAGAAACTGATCCAGGACCTGGAGACCATCCGCTGAGTAAGGAGAGTCTGCGGGGGCCTTCCTGCGGAAGTTTTTCGTTTTCCGTTTTTCGTTGGGAGAGGTCGTAGGGCCGCTGGCGGAGCCCAAGAGACATACCTCACGGCGAAAAACGGAAAACAAGAAACGAAAAACGCCTTCTTTCTCCCTTTGCTACCTTTCCCCCCGTGGACGATATCCGGAAATCCGTATTCAAATCCCTGCACAAGCTCGTGGTCAAGGTCGGCAGCCGCATCCTCTGCAACGAGGACAACAGCCCCAATTGGGATCGGCTCGATCACCTCGCGGGACAGCTTTCCCAGCTCCAGGACAAAGGCTATTCCGTCGTCCTCGTGACCTCCGGGGCCGTGGGGGTGGGCATGGGGACGCTCGGCTACGAGACCCGGCCCAAGCTGCTCCCGGAGAAGCAGGCCTGCGCCGCCATCGGCCAGATCCGGCTCATGCACGCCTACTCCGAGTCCTTCGCCCGCCGCGGCAAGGTGTGCGCCCAGATCCTGCTTTCCGGCGACGATTTCCGCGACCGCACCCGCTTCGACAACATCCGCAAGACCGTGGGCACACTCCTGGCCAAGAAGGTGATTCCCATCATCAACGAGAACGACACCATCACCACCGAGGAGATCAAGGTCGGCGACAACGACAAGCTCAGCGCCGACGTGGCCCACTTCCTGGAGGCCGACCTCCTGGTCATCCTCTCCGACGAGGAGGGGCTCTACACCGGGAATCCCAAGACCGATCCGGAAGCCAAGCTCCTCGCCGTGGTGCCGCGCATCACCCCCGACGTCCTGGCCCTGGCGGATTCCAGGAGCGGTTCCAAAGTCAGCGTGGGCGGGATGCGGGCCAAGCTCCTGGCGCTCCGTCAGGCCACTGAGGCCGGCACGCCGGCGGTCCTGACCCGCGGCCATGACGCCCCCCTGGTGGAGATCGTGCTGGGGCGGCCCCGGGGAACCCTGTTCCTTCCCAACCCGGCCCGCATCCGCCGCGGCAAGCGCTGGCTGGCCTTCGTGTCCAAGGCTCGCGGGCAGATAGTCCTCGACGAGGGCGGCGCCAAGGCGCTGAGCACCCGCCGGTCCAGCCTCCTGCCGGTGGGCGTGCGCGAGGTGCGCGGCAGCTTCAAGCCCGGGGACTTCGTCGAAGTGTGCACGCCGGAAGGCGAGGTCATCGGCCGCGGGCGCGCCTCGTACTCGGCCGCCGACGTGAAGCTCATCCGGGGGCAGAAAAGCCACCGCATCCAGGAGCTGCTGGGCCGCAAAGGCCCCGACGAGGTCATCCACCGGGACCAGCTCGTCATCTATTGATGCGGCCGCGGGCCGCCGCGGCCGGGGTCGCCGGACGGCCGCCGGCCCCCGGTCCCGGCAGAAGCGGCCCGCGATTCCACTTGCCGGGCGCTAGATGAACGACCGGCGCCGGCGGTGCAGGCCCATCATCTCCGCCAGGTCGTACATCCCATGGTTCCGGTGGCCCCAGCGGCGGGGATAGGCATGGCGGATATGCCCGCCCATGTGCCCGGATCGGGCGAAGCGGTTTCGCCCGGACAGGAACCTCAGCATGCGGTCGGCCAGGAACAGGGTCAATATCCTCTTCCACATGGAGACCTCCCTTCGAGCGGTGCTACTATTGAAACTATCTCCCTGCCCGGCCCATGTCCAAGGAAACGCGGATCGGACGGGCCGTCCCGGAGCCTCCGGCCGATTTTTATTAGCTTGGGAAGAAAGCGACTGGAGCGCCGCCAGGGGCGGCCGGAACGACCATGGAGATGACCGGAACATCCGTTGATAACATCGCCGACTATGCCCGGCGGCTGGGCGAGGACGCCCGGGAAGGGGCCCGATCGCTGCGATCGGTGCCCGGCGGCAAGCGCAATGCCGCCCTCAAGGCCCTGGCCGCCTCCCTGGTCAGGTCCCAGGCAGCCATCCTGGAGGAGAACGCCGGGGACGTGGAGGAGGGGCGCGCCCGCGGGCTGTCCGCGGCCATGCTCGACCGCCTCCTGCTCACCCCCGCGCGCATCAAGGACATCGCCGGGAACGTCAAGGTCATCGCCGCCCTGCCCGATCCCGTGGGCAGGGTGCTGGAGCGGAAGAAGGGCCGGGACGGCCTCAAGATCTCCCGGGTGACCGTGCCCATCGGGACCATCCTCTTCATCTTCGAATCCCGCCCCAACGTCACCATCGACGGCGGGGCCCTGTGCCTCAAGAGCGGCAACGCCGTCATCCTGCGGGGCGGCAAGGAGGCGGCGCGCACCAACGCCGTCTTCGCCCGTCTGTTCGGCGAGGCCCTCGAGTCCAAGGGCATCGATCCGCGCTGCGTGCTGCTCGTGGCCAATCCCGACCATGCCGTGGTGGACGCCCTGCTCGCGGACGAGCGCCACGTGGACCTCGTCATCCCCCGCGGGGGCGAGCGCCTCATCCGGAGCGTGGCGGAGAAGGCCCGCATGCCGGTCATCAAGCATTACAAGGGCGTCTGCCACGTCTACGTGGACAAGACCGCCGACCTCAAGGCCGCCGAGCGCATCGTCGTCAACGCCAAGGCGCAGCGGCCCGGCGTGTGCAACGCCATGGAGACCCTGCTGCTCGACCGCAAGCTGCCCGCCAAGGGCGTGCGGCGCATCCTCGACAGCCTCATCGAGCACAACGTCGAGCTGCGCGGCGACGGCATGATCCGGGCCATCCACCCGTCCGTCAAGGCCGCCGCCGAGGCCGATTGGGACGAGGAGTACCTCGATCTCATCCTGGCCGTGCGCATGGTGGACGGCGTCGCCGGCGCCGTCGCCCACGTCAACCGCCACGGCACCGGCCATACCGACGCCGTGGTGGCCAAGTCCGCCAAGGTGCAGAAGGCCTTCGTGGAGGGCGTCGACAGCGCCTCCACCATGATCAACGCCTCCACCCGCTTCGCCGACGGCGCCGAATACGGCCTCGGCGCCGAGGTGGGCATCTCCACCGACAAGCTGCACGCCCGCGGTCCCATGGGCCTGGAAAGCCTCACCACCTACCGCTGGATCGTCGAGGGGAAGGGCCATGTCCGCCCCTGAGGGCGGAGCGGGCGCCGGGCCCGCCGTCTCCGAGGCCGAGGTGGAGGCCCTGCTCGGAGCCGTCAAGTTCGGCGCCGACGGGCTCGTCACCGCCCTGGCCGTCGACGCCGGCGACGGGGCCGTGCTCATGCTGGCGCACATGAACCGCGAGTCCCTGGGGCTCACCCTCAAGACCGGCGTCATGACCTACTGGTCCCGGTCCCGCAAGCGGCTCTGGGTCAAGGGCGAGACCTCCGGCAACCTCCAGCGCGTGATCTCCGCCAGCATCGATTGCGACGGGGACGCGCTGCTGTTCAGGGTCATCCAGGAAGGGGCTGGGGCGGCCTGTCACGAAGGATATCGTTCGTGCTTTTTCCGCCTGCGCAACGGATCGACGTGGGAGATCCAAGGGTCGCCTGTGATACATAAACAGTGAAAAATCCGGGCCGGGGAGCGGGCCGGATTTTTCACCTATGCCCCCTCGCCCGGGAGATCCGGGCTCAGGGGGCCCACCTCTCGAGAACTAGTGTGCGTTGAAGAGAAAAGGTTTTTAAGAGGGGCGGCTGGGTCCTACCCAGGGCCAATCTCAGCCGCCGGCAGGGGATCGCGGAATGCGTCGGTCGCCCCGGAGCTCCCGGATAACTTCGGCGAACCCCTATTGGCCCTCGAAAAAAACCAGTGAACTTCGTTGAAGCATGAAATCGGCAACGGCATCGATCGGCGAGACGACTGAGGCAGCGGAAGACGCGGCTGGTGAGGCGGCTGCTGCGACGCGGCTCACCGCCTCGGCCGCTGCCCACGGGGAGGCCGCGGAGTGGATCGCGGCGTGGGAGGGGAAGACATTCGCCTTCCTCGCATCGATGGGGTTCCGGCCCGACGGCGCGGCCCTGGTGATCGCGGTGTCGGGCGGGGCCGATTCCATGGCGATGCTGGAGTTCTGGGCGCGGGCGGGGGCGGCCCGCTTCGGATGCCGGCTCGCCGCCGTCCACGTCCATCACGGCCTGCGCAAGGCCGCGGATCTGGACCAGGCGCTGGTGGAGGCGCGCTGCCGGATCCTCGGCGTGCCGCTGCGCGTCATCCGGCTCGACCCCGGCTCACGCCGTACCGGCGAGAGCGTGGAGATGTGGGCCCGCCGGGAGCGTTACCGCTGCTTCGAAGAGGCCGCCGCCGCCTTGCGCGGCGCTTCGGCCGCGGCTTCGCGGAACCCTTCGGGTTCGGTCTTCGTGCTCACCGCCCATCATCGGGACGACCTGGTGGAGACCGTATTCCAGCGTCTCGGGCGGGGCACCGGGGTGCGCGGTCTCGCGGGCATCCCCTTCCGGCGCGAGCCCGGCATCGTGCGGCCCTTCCTCGACAGGAGCCGGGAGGAGATCGAGGCCTATCTCGCCCGGATCGGCGGGACCTGGCGCGAGGACGAGACCAACCGGGATCCCGCCATCGACCGCAACTGGTACCGGCACCGCCTGCTGCCCGCCTGGCGGGATCGCGAGGCGGGCCTGGACCGGCGCATGCTCGCCCTCGCCTTGCGCGTCCAGGGAATCGGGGACGGCCTGCTCGCCCTCGAGGATGAGGCCGGCCTGCTCCGCCGCGACGCCGCCGGTGAGGCGTTCCTGTCCGCGGAGACGATCGAGGAGCGGCTCGCGGATGGCGACGATCTGAGCTTGCGCCATTGGCTGGGGCGTCTCGCCGGCGCGGTTACCGGCGGGAAAGCGGCCGTCGGCGAAGAGATGATGCGGGAATTGCGGCGGCAATGGAGACTGGGAACGCGCAAGCTACGCGTATCCGCGGGCGCCGGAGCCTGCCTGGAAAGGCGAAAACACGGGTTTTATTGGAAAAAACCGGAAGACCGGCGCCCGAGCGACGAGGCACGGGGAAAAAAGGGGTGTCCCGGGCCCGGTCAAAGGATTATACTGGACAATGGCCATGGGAGCGCCGCTTGGACGTGGAGCGGAAAGCGCTTCATGCTCTCCGTGCGATGCTATGCGAGGCCCGCCGACATGCGATTTCCGGCAGCCGGCGAAGGGAGGGCAATCTTTGATGCCGACCTCATTTCTTGTACATTACTGGTACGAACCCGAAAGGACGGCGACCGCTTTTCCCCTCTGGGCGTTCGAAGCGAGTCGCGGAAATTGAAGGTTTTCTTGAGCGAGGAGCAGATTCCTGTGGGAATTCGGGATGAAATCCCGCTCGTTTTCTCGGGCCGGCACCGCGGCGAGGCCGACGGCGCAATCGGCGACGAAACCCTGGCCTGGGTGCCGGGGCACGGAATCTCCGAATTCTTCAAAGTAGGACCCGAAACCGCCCGAATCCTCGAGATGGAACTGACATGCCCGAACCCCTAGACGAGAGAAACAACCTGGTGGAAGACAAGAAGAACCGCGAAGGTTTCAACCGGAACAAGCTTCCGGATTCCAAGCAGCCCCTGCAGCCGCCGGGCGGCAAGTGGCGGCGCAAGAACCTCACCCTGTTCCTGGCCATGGTCGTGGTCGCCATCACTTTGGTGCAGCTGCTCGATCACCAGAACCCGGTGGAAGAGAAGAAATACTCCGAATTCCGCGCCATCCTCCAGGACACCACCCTCGACATCGTCTCCATCGAGATGCAGCGCGTGGTCGAGGGCTACCTGCTGGTCGGCGAGCGCAAGCTCACGCCCGAGGAGCAGGCCTCCCGAAGCGTGTCCAAGGCCTCCTCGGCCCAGGCGGCCCGCACCGTCAAGTTCAAGACCCTGCTCCCCGACATCGACGCCTCCATCCAGGGCATGCTCGACCGGCTCGAGGCGCGCGGCGTCAAGATCGAGTTCATCAAGGAGACCCGCTGGCTCAACTACCTGAGCACCCTGTTCCCGCTGCTCCTGCTCATCGGCTTCTTCTGGTTCATGATGGCCCGGCAGGGCCAGATGGGCCCCCGCGGCATCTTCTCCTTCGGGAAGATCAAGGGCAAGCTCATGGACGAGAACCGCCCCAAGGTCACCTTCAAGGACGTGGCCGGCGCCGACGAGGCCAAGCAGGAGCTCCAGGAGGTCATCGAGTTCCTCAAGGATCCGAGCAAGTTCAGCAAGCTGGGCGGCAAGATCCCCAAGGGCGTGCTGCTGCTCGGGCCTCCGGGCACCGGCAAGACCCTGCTCGCCAAGGCCGTGGCCGGCGAGGCCGAGGTCCCCTTCTTCAGCATGTCCGGATCCGACTTCGTGGAGATGTTCGTGGGCGTGGGCGCCAGCCGCGTCCGCGACCTGTTCGAGCAGGGCAAGAAGAACGCCCCCTGCATCGTCTTCATCGACGAGATCGACGCCGTGGGGCGCCACCGCGGCGCCGGCCTGGGCGGCGGCCATGACGAGCGCGAGCAGACCCTGAACCAGCTCCTCGTGGAGATGGACGGCTTCAACTCCAACGACGGCGTCATCCTGGTGGCCGCCACCAACCGGCCCGACGTGCTCGATCCCGCCCTGCTGCGGCCGGGCCGCTTCGACCGCCAGGTCGTCGTCGACCTGCCCGACGCCAAGGGCCGCGAGGGCATCCTGCGCGTGCACCTGGAGAAGCGCAAGGTCCCGGTCCGCGACGACGTGGACGTGGCCAAGATCGCCAAGGGTTCGCCGGGCCTCTCCGGCGCCGACCTCGAGAACCTGGTCAACGAGGCCTGCCTCCTGGCGGCCCGCTTCGGCGCCGACAAGGTGGCCATGATCGACTTCGAGGAGGCCAAGGACAAGATCATGATCGGGTCCGAGCGCTTCTCCCGCATCCTCTCCGAGGACGAGAAGAAGACCACCGCCTACCACGAGGCCGGGCACGCCATCGTGTCCCTCATGGTCAAGCACAGCGATCCGCTGCACAAGATCACCATCATCCCCCGCGGCCGCGCCCTGGGGATCACCTTCCAGCTCCCGGAGAAGGACAACTACACCGTAGACTCCCGCTACGTGCTGGACAAGATCGCCATCCTCATGGGCGGACGCGGCGCCGAGCTGCTGCTCTTCAACCAGAAGAACACCGGGGCCAGCAACGACATCGAGAAGGCGACCGAATTGGCCCGCAAGTACGTGTGCGAATGGGGCATGTCCGACCTGGGCCCCCTCTCCTACGGCAAGAAGCAGGAGGAGATCTTCCTGGGCCGCGAGATCAGCCAGCACCGCGACTATTCCGAGGCCACCGCCATCCAGATCGACCGCGAGGTGCGCAAGATAGTGGACGGCCAGATGGAGCGCGTCATCGCCATGCTCACCGAGCACAAGCAGAAGCTCGTCAACCTGGCCGAGGCCCTGCTCTCCCACGAGGTGCTGGAGGCCGACGAGATCAAGAAGGCCATGGAAGGCGAGCTGCTCACCGAGACCAAGAAGAGCCGCTCCTACCTCAAGGGCAAGGACGCCCGCGACGCCCGGATCAAGGCCATGAAGGGCGCCGCGGTCACCGACGGCCTGGGGGCCATCCCCGAGGGAGAGGTCACCGCCTCCGGCCATGCCAAGGTGGCCGAATCCGCCGGGACCCTGGGCGGCGCGTCCCCGGACGGCGATGACAAGCAGAAGGACGCCGGCAAGGGCGGCCGCTTCGATGCCAGCGCGTGAGGCCGCGGCCGACGGCGGCTGCTTCAGCGACCTGTGATGCTTCGCAAGCCCTCCGAACAGGAGGGTTTTTATTTTTCCACCCACGCAGGATTTCCGCCATCTTGACGCCCAAAGGTTGGAAGTATATACTTTTAAGTATATATTAAAGGATGAGATGCAAACCGCCAAATTGTTTCAAAATGGCCAAAGCCAGGCCGTCCGTTTGCCCAAGGAATTCCGCTTCCGGGGTTCCGAAGTCTATATCAAAAAAACGCACAACTCCGTCGTCCTGATACCCAAGGACAATCCCTGGGAAAGCCTGTTCCGCGGATTGGAAGGCTTCACGGAGGATTTCATGTCGGACCGGAATCAGCCCGGGAACCAGGACCGGGAGAGCCTGTGAAGTACCTCCTGGATACGGACATCTTCATCTATCTCATCAAGCGAAGGCCTGTGAACGTGTTGAACCGGTTCAAGGCCCTTGTCCCCGGCGATGTCGGCATTTCCGCCATCACCTTTGCCGAGCTTCAATACGGCGCCCGGAAAAGCGCCGATCCGGAGCGCGATCTCCAGAAGCTGGAAGAGACCCTGGTTCCCTTGGAAATCGTCGAGTTCGGGGCCGGCGCCTCGATCCAGTACGGCAGGATACGGACGGACCTTGAGCGTGCGGGACGTCCGATCGGTCCCATGGACATGCTCATCGCGGCCCAGGCCCTGGATCTGGCGGTGCCTCTGGTCACCAACAACGGCAGGGAGTTCTCCCGCGTCCCGGGTCTGCGCGTGGAAAACTGGCTGAACGAGGGCTGAAGATATGGCCGACTGGGGAGATCCGATTATCGCCGCCAAGCCCCGCCCCTGGCGGGTCGGCGACCGTCTGCTCGGCCCCGATCCCGGCGGCGGCTTCCGGCCCCTGATCATGGGTATCCTCAACGTCACCCCCGACTCCTTCTTCGATGGCGGCCGGCATGCCGGCCCGGACGCGGCCCTGCGCCATGCGGAAAGCCTGCTGGAGCAGGGGGCGGACATCCTGGACGTGGGCGGGGAATCCTCGCGCCCCGGCGCGCAGCCGGTCCCGGAGGAGGAGGAGCTGCGCCGCACCGAGCCCGTGGTGCGGGAGGCGGTCCGGCGCCTGGGCTGCGTGGTGTCCATCGACACCGTGAAGTCCGGCGTGGCGCGGGCGGCCCTGGACGCCGGGGCCCTCATCGTAAACGACATCAGCGCCATGACCTTCGATCCCATGATGCTGGAGGTCCCCCAGGCCTTCGGGGCCGGCGTGGTGCTCAACCACATCCGCGGCACGCCGGAGACCATGCAGCGGGACCCGCGCTACGGCGACGTGGTCGCCGAGGTGAGGGGCTTCCTGCTTGCGCGCATCCAGCTGCTGGCGGCCGTCGGGATTCCCATAGACCGCATCGCCGTGGACCCGGGCATCGGCTTCGGCAAGCGTCCGGAGGACAACCATCGCCTGATCGCGGAGCTGGAGGCGCTGGCGGACCTGGGATGCCCCATCCTGGTGGGCGCCTCGCGCAAGAGCTTCATCGGGAAGACGCCGGGCCTGGAGACGTCGGATCGGCTGATGCCCAGCGTGGCCGCCGCCCTGTATGCGGCCTTGAAAGGCGCCTCGGTGCTCCGGGTCCACGACGTGAAGGAGACCCGCGAGGCGCTGGCGATGGTGGCGGCTTTGCGGGGCTGACAGGAGCGGTCGCCAGGACGCGGAGGCGGTAGGCCTGCCGCGGATGAGGAGCTGCCCGGCTGCTGCCGCCTGCCCGGTCCGGGCCGGTCAACCAATCCGCTTGGGGATCTAAGGCTGAACCGGAGCGGCGATGAGCCTGGGAAGGGCCTTGCCGCGCAAGTCCACCCACTGCGACCCCGCGCCGGTGGTGCGCAGGCCCAGCACCCCGTCCTCGAGGATCAAGGCCTTGCGGGCCGCCGGTTTCCGGATGGTATTGCGGGCGTTGAATTCGGCGTAGACGGGGGTGTAGAGCGGGTCGCCGGGCAGCAGCTTGATGTAGAGGCCCCGATAATAAGCCGTGTTCCCTTCCGCCTGCACGGCGATGCGGCCGCTGCCGAGCGGCTTGCTCATGTTGTTTTCGATGCGGAGCTTGGTGTAATGCATCACCCGCGTGCCGTTGATGATGTGGGACACGGAATCGGCTCCGTTCACGACGGCCTCGACCAGGTTCCATTGGTTGTAGCCGGTGAACTTGTTCTGGCTCTGATGG
>CBILQL010000073.1:0-11696 GCA_966238865.1 uncultured bacterium | reverse complement strand
GGACACCGCAACCCCATCGGACCCGGGGGCCGGCGCCGCCGTCTCCGCCGCTGTCCGCAGATACTCATCTTCCTCCTGGACGCCGCGCTCCTCCGCCGGCGCGAAGCCATCCCCCGATTCCGGCGCGGCGACCGCGGAATCCGCGAAGTCCACGGATCCGGCGCCATCCCGGGCGTCCACCCAACCGTTTTCCGGAGGCGGAGCCTCGCGGCCGGCATCGGACGCGGCGGGCGGATGCGCCTCCACCCCGGAGCCCGGGATGGAGATGGCCGCGTCGATCGGCGCCGGCGCGGACACCGCCGCCGCGCGCCTCCCTCCGCCCGCCCGCTCGCGTCCTCGGGGGCCTTTGCCTGCAACGGGGGCAGCCGGCGCGCTTTCCGGCGCGGAGGAGAACACCGGCTCGCCGGCCGCCGACGGATCCGCCAGGATGCGGATGGGGCAGCCGTGCCGGGCCTCCATGTCGAGCACGTAGGGGCGGAACTCGTTCAAGAGGCGGTTGGCCACGGGATATGGCGCGGTGACCGTCACGGCGCCGGGACTCCGGCGGCCGCGGGCCTTCTCCTCCAGGCGGCGCAGGATGGCGGAAGCCGCGGCGGAAGGGGAGGCATGCCACCCCCGCCCCTGGCAGGAGTCGCAGGAGGAACGGGAGAAATGCGGGCCCGCCTTCCGCAGCCGCTGCCGGCTGATCTGCATCAACCCGAGGGGGGTGATGTCGTAGGCCTTCACCTTGGCCTTGTCCCCGGACAGGGCCCTCCGCATGGCGGCCTCCACCTTGCGGCGATGGCCGTCCTCCTCCATGTCGATGAAGTCCACGATGATGATGCCGCCCAGGTCCCGCAGGCGCAGCTGCCGGGCGATCTCGCCCGCCGCCTCCATGTTGATGGCGAACACCGATTCCTCCAGGTCGCGGCGTCCCCGCCGCGGCTCGCCGCGCTCCTCGTCCTCGCCGCCGCGCGACGCCGCATCGGCGCGCGACTTGGCGGAATTGACGTCGATGGCCACCAGGGCCTCGGTCTGATCGATGACGAAGTTGGCCCCCGAGGGCAAAGTCACCTTGCGGGCGGAGAGCTTCTCCACCTCCGCCTCTAGCCCGAGCTTCTGGAACATCAGGGTGCCGTCCCGGGAGAGCGCCACCTTGGACACCGCCTTGGGCTCGTAGAGCCGGAAGAATTGCCGGCACTCCTCGAGAAGTTCCTCGGAGTTCACCCAGATGCGTTCCACGTCGGAGGTATAGTACTCGCGCAGGTAGCGCTGGGCGGGCGGAGCCTCATGGTAGACGAGCCCCGGCTCCTTGAGGTAATAGGCCGTTTCCAGGATCTCGCGATGGCTTTCCACCAGGCGATCCAGGTCCGCCTGCAGCTCCTCGGCGGGCTTGCCCAGGGCCGCGGTGCGCAGGATGATGGAGGCTCCCGGAGGGATGCTCAGTTCGGCCATGGCCTTCTTCAGGGCCGCCCGCTCCTCGTCGCCGATGCGGCTGGAGATGCCGCCTTCGCCGCCCTTGTCGGGCATGTAGACCAGGTAGCGGCCCGACAGGGAAAGCCGCGTGGTCAGCGCGGCCCCCTTGCCGCCCACTTCGTCCTTGACCACCTGGACCAGCACGAAATCCCCCGGGGAAAGCGTCTTCCGCGCCGGCTCAGTGGCGCGCTTGCTCCCGCGACCCTTGCGGCCCCGGCCGCCCCGCAAGGCCTGCGCCTGGGAACGCCTCCCGCCACGCACCTCGCGGACGGGCCCCGCGCCGCCTTCCGACGCGCCGCCCTCCGCCTCGCTGGGCTCCCCGTTTTCCCAGGTCGCGCCGGAAGATCCGGGCGCCGTTTCGGAGTCGCCTTCGGCCCGCACCATGCCGTCCCGCATGGGCAGGAAACCGTCCCGGCCGCTTCCGTAGCGGACGAAAGCGGCCTGGATATGGCCCTCCACTTTTTTCACCTGGCCCTTGTAGATATTGCCCTTGGAGCGTCCCTGGTCGGGACTTTCCTCGTAATAATCCAGCAGCTTGCCGCCTTGGGTGATGGCGGTGCGGATGAGGCCGAAACTCGAATCGATCAGTATCTGCTTGGTCATAAACGCAAATTTTAAGTTATATTTCTCAAGCCCTGGGAATGCGGTGACTTAAGGTGACCGAACAGGTGACTGAGCTCCCCGGCCGAGGTGGTGAAATTGGTCGACGCGCCGGACTCAAAATCCGGTAGGGGCAACTCTGTGGGGGTTCGATTCCCCCCCTCGGCACCACAAATCCAAGTTCTTTTTTTACCGGGTGCCCATGCTTTTTTCCCTCCCCGGCCTTATTTTTATCCCATCCTAAACCAAGGAAGCTTCCGCCTATGCTCCGGATAAAGACTGTCTTGGCCCTGGCCTTCGCCCTGAATATCCTGGCCCTTCCCTCCTATGCCAACGATGAATGGGCCGGCGTGTCCCCCGAGGATATGGGCATCAGCCAGGAGGAATTCCAGAAGGTCAAGGAAAGCGGCATGTCCAAGTCGAAGTTCCTCAAGCTCCTCGAGGTGGGCATCTCCCCCAATGAATATTTCTCCGAGCCCTGGAAGAAGCTGGGCGTCAGCGAGGATCATTGGCTGGCGGAGAAGAAGGCCGGCATGGCCGACGACGACATCGATCGCAGCTACCGCAAGCAGGACGCCAACAACCTCACTCCCTTCGTGTCCTTCGTGCTGCCGGGATACTACTCCTACAAGAACAACCGGCTGTATTCGGGATTGACCATGTCCGGCCTCGCCGTGGCGGGCCTGGCCATGACCTTCATCCATACCAACGAGGAGACCAAGAGCATCTACCCCATCTACCCGATCATCGCCGTCGGAGCCATGATCTGGAGCGCCGGCGAAGCCTATCTGGGGACCCGCTATGTGGACAACCAGGATGCCTCCCGTTTCAGCCTGGATTTGGGTCTGTCCGGCGACGGCGGCCCGGCTGCCCTGGTTTCTTTCGGTTTTTAGTAAATTGGGAGAATGTTCAGGGATATCCTCAAAAGCAAAATCCACCGCGCCACCGTCACCGACGCCAACCTGAACTATAACGGGTCGATCACCATCGACCCGGTGCTGCTTCAGCTGGCGGATATCGAGGAATTCGAAAAGGTGCAGGTGGTGAACCTGAACAACGGCCAGCGCTTCGACACCTACGCCATCAAAGGCAAGCCCGAGTCCGGCGAAATCTGCGTGAACGGCGCGGCCGCCCGCCTGGTCCATATCGGGGATATGGTCATCATCATGACCTATGCCATGCTGGATGCCAAGGAGCTGGCTGCCCACAAGCCCCGGATTCTGCTCGTCGACGGGAAAAATCGTCCGTCGACATGACGGGCATATTTATATTATACTCGTGTTTGACGGCACCCCGATGACAAGGAAATCGGACAGGGAATTCCGGCTGGGAACATGGGCTATGGCAACCGCCCTGGCTTTGGGCTTTGCCTCTCCCCTCCTGGCCGCCCAACCCGAGGACGCTTTCGAAACCCGGCCGAAGACGGTGCTTACGAACGACGACGGTTTCGATCGCAGCACCTTGATGAATCCGGAATACCGTGGCAGCTCCGTTTCCGGCTTCTCGCTCCTCAATCCGAATCGCTTTTCCATGCGGCAAAGCTATTCGGTCGGATTCAGCTCCAGCTCCATCGGCTCCCAGAGCTCCGGACTCTACCTGAATACCATCTCCTACCGGCTCGCGGACCCCCTCGTCCTGTCCGCCGACGTCGGATTCCACATGCCCTTCTATTCCAGCCTCGGCGGTCCCACCTCGGGATTCCAGAATCCCGGCCTGGGCGGCGCGCTGGTGCTCCCGCATGTCGGACTCGAGTACCGTCCCAGCGAGAACTCCTCCATCTCCATCCATTTCATCAACGGTCCGGATGCCGCCAAGGCATACGGATATCCCGGGAATCTCTTCTGGCATCCCTGGGACCGGTGATTTTCCGTTGAGCCGTCCCCGGGTCCAGCTGCTCCGTCCTCCCTACACCCCGGCATCCTGTACGCTTCGGCATTCCTGAGATGAAGTTTTCAGTTTTGAGTTTTCGGTTTTCAGTGGGTAAACGCGGTCTGATTCATGGGCCCTCCAGGCCCGCACCCCTGTGCCCGCCCCAACTGAAAACCGAAAACTCAAATCTTCATGGCCGGTTTCCGGTTGCACGCCCGTCCCTGCGAGCGCACGCTCTTTCCCTGTGCCTCGCCTTCTGCCTCTCGGCCTGTTCCACGGAAGAGGCTCCGGAGGAGGAAGAGGCCTTCGTGCCCAACACGGGGCAGATCCAGATCCTCAACGGCTGCGGCAAGCCCGGGGCGGCGGAGCAATTCCGGAACTTCCTGGCGGATCAGGGGTTCGACATCATCGAGTTCGGCAACGCGGCCAGCTGGAACTACAGCCAGACCCTGGTGGTGGCGCGCACCGACAACCTTCCGGTGGCCCGGGACCTGGCCAGGGTCATGGGCACCGACAACCTGATTCACCTGTCCGATCCCCTGGCCATGGTGGACGCCACGGTGTTCGTGGGCAAGGATTACGAGGAGCTGATCAAGCGATGGCAAAAACGAAAACCCTAGACGCGCAGGCGCTGGCCCACAAGGCCGCGGGACTCCTGTTCGCCAAGAAGGCCGAGAAGGCCGTGCTGCTCGACCTGCGCGGCCTGAGCTCCCTCACGGACTTCTACCTCATCTGCACGTGCAGCAACGAGGCGCAGATGCGCGGCATCCTGAACAGCGTTTACCGGAGCCTGAGCCGCGAGGGCGTGAAGGCCCTTCGCTCGGAATACCACAGCGGCGTGCGCTGGGCGGTGCTGGACTACGGCGACCTGATCATCCATCTGTTCGAGAAGGAAACCAGGAATTACTATTCCCTCGAACGTCTTTGGGCCGACGCCAAGGCAACCGAGCTCAAGGCCGAGGATTACGCCACCGAAGAACAAGAGACCGAAACCGAGGATGAAGACCTATAAGGAGGAAATCGCGGACCTCCTCCTCCCGCAACTCGCCGCCCTCCTGGGCGGATCCGGAACCGGCGCCGAAGCGCCCGCCCGCCAGGACATCCTCGACGCCATCTCCTTCCCCCAGCATGCGGATCACGGGGACTTCGCCTATCCCTGCTTCCCCCTGGCCAAGCGGCTGCGCAAGGCTCCTCCCTCCATCGCCCAGCAGCTGGCCTCCGCCCTGGCCGCGGCCGGCGCGTTCTCCCCCGGATCCCCCTTCGCCAAAGCGGAGGCCGTGAGCGGCTACCTCAACTTCCACGTGGACAAGACTCTGTTCGCCTTCCGCACCCTGTCGGAAGTCGCCGCGCAGGCGGAAAAGTACGGCGCGGGAGCCCGCGGGGCGGGCAAGACTGTGGCCATCGACTTCTCCTCCCCCAACATGGGCAAGGAGCTGGCCTTCCACCATCTCCGCGGCACCATGATCGGCAACTCCCTGTCCCGACTCTACGCCAAGGCCGGCTACCGGGTCGTGCGCATCAACCACCTCGGGGATTGGGGCACCTCCTACGGCAAGCTCATCGTGATGTTCCAGAAGGAGGGGCTCGGCGACGCCGACCTGCCGGGTATGACCATCGCCCGTCTCAACGCCCTGTACAAGAGCTTCGCCGAAGCGGCCGCGACGGATGCCTCCCTGGAGGACAAGGCCCGGGAAGCCTTCCAGCGCCTGGAGGCCGGAGACCCGGCCTACCAGAAGCTCTGGGAAGCCTTCAAGCAGGTGACCCTCGCCGAGCTGCAGCGGCTGTACCGAATCCTCGACGTCGAGTTCGACAGCTACGACGGGGAGGCCTTCTTCATCCCCCATATGCCCAAGGTGATGGGGGTCCTCGGCTCCAAGGGCCTGGTGGTGAAGAGCCAGGGCGCCGAGATCGTGGATCTCTCCGCCCACAACCTGCCCCCCGTCCTCCTGCGCAAGAGCGACGGGGCCACCCTCTACATCACCCGGGACATCGCCGCCGCCATCCACCG
The DNA here is from genome assembly GCA_966238865.1 of uncultured bacterium. GTDB lineage: Bacteria > Fibrobacterota > Fibrobacteria > UBA11236 > UBA11236 > CBILQL01. The sequence continues at coordinate 5,764 of CBILQL010000073.1, read as the reverse complement.
CAAGGAGATCTACGGATTCGACCGCTGCCTGTACGTGGTCGACAACGGGCAGAGCCTCCACTTCCAGCAGCTCGGCAAGGTGCTGGAACTGATGGGCTTCCCCTGGCACGGGGACCTGGAGCACGTGGCCTTCGGCCTGGTGCTGATCAAGTCCGACGACGGCGGCTGGGAACGCGGCAAGACCCGGGCCGGCGCCGCCAGCCTGCTGAAGGACGTGGTGGAAGCGGCCCAGGAGAAGATCCTCGGCATCATCGAGGAGAAGAACCCGGAGGCATCCGGCAAGGAGGAGCTGGCCCAGCGCATCGCCGTGGGGGCCCTGGTCTTCAGCGAGCTGAAGAATCGGCGCACCGGCGACATCCGCTTCGAATGGGACCAGGCCCTGAGCTTCGAAGGCGATTCGGGCCCGTACGTCCAGAACGCCCACGTGCGCCTGTGCAGCATCCTCCGCAAGAGCGCCGAACGCCACGGCGCCAAGTCCGAAGGCGGCTCTTTGCCGATCGCGGACCGACCCGCGGCCGATTTCGCCGCCCGGCTGGCTGCCATCCCGGCGACCGCAGCTGCGATGCCCGCCGCTTCCGCGGCGGCCGGATCGGCTGCCGTGGTGGCCGGCATCGACTTCTCGAAATACCCGGAGCCCCAGGCACAGGCCCTGATCCAGGTGCTCAGCCGCTTCGGCGACAGGGTGGACAACGCCGTGGACGCCAACGATCCGTGTCCGGTGGCCCAATATGCCCTGGAGATCGCCGAGGCCACCCACAGCTTCCTGCATGTGTGCCGCGCGCTGGGCAGCCCGGAAGAGAAGGAGCGCCTGCTCCTCGTGGACTGCGCCCGCATCGTCCTCGGGGAAGCCTTGCGGCTCATCGGCGTGCCCGCCATCGAAGCGATGTAGGCCGCACAGGCCCGCACCCAACTCCCAACCGATCAATGACTTAGGGTTGCCGGAAGATCGGCGCCCGGTTTCTGCTTTCGCCTTCCGTCCAGGAGGGAACCATCCGTCCTCGGTTGTCCCCCTGGATCTTGCACGGCCGACCAGGGCGGATATCGTCGCTCCCGGAAGCCGGGGTAGCCGCATGCAGCGGGAGAAAAAAAGAAAAAGGAGGTCAAGGGAACCTTGACCTCCTCTTTAAGACGTTGATACCGCCCTAATTAGAGCGGACCAACCAGCGAGTGGAAGAAGTTACTTCTTCTTAGAAGCCTTCTTCTTAGCAACCTTCTTGGTAGCCTTCTTCGCTGCTTTCTTCGTTGCCTTCTTCTTGGCGGCCATGCGATCACCTCCCTCCGGCTCTTAAAATTTCTTTTACAGAGTGGTTTGAGTTCGGGGAGCAGGATTTGCTGCGGAGCCCGTGGTTATTGGCTCAGCGGCGACCCGGGTAACTTCTGTGTTCCCGTTGACTTGATTTTTTTCCTGGCGGTTTCTGATCAAGTTGTCCTGCATTATTGCTTCGATATCTAAATGATAAAGAGCTTGACAGCATTAGTCAAGCAATTCTTCGAACATTTGTAAAAATTTTTTTCCGGCTCATCGATCGGATCGATCGACGATCGCGGGTGACTCACGCGTCACGGAGTTCGCTTATGAGCGTAGTCACAATGAGATCAATGAGTTCCGCGTCCGTGAGCTTGCGGTTGGCGGCGTCGGTGACGTAGAAGGAGTCCATCGCCTTGTCCGCCTCGGTGGTGAGGATGGCGCCGTGCACGTTGAGCTTGAGGTCGCTGAAGACCTTGGTCACCTGGAAGAGGAGGCCGATGCGGTCGGTGCAGGTGATGTCGACGGTGCTGAAGTTGTCCGACACGTCGTTGGTGAAGGCCACGGAGGGCACCATGGGCAGCTCGCGCACCTTCCCGAACGCGCTCCGGGGCTTGAAGCGGGCCCGCAGCTCGTGCAGCTCCTCCCGGGAGAGCTTGAAAGTCTCCTCCAACTCCCCTATCAGGCGCGCCTCCAGGGCCTGGCCGGACGGCCGCTGGCCCTCCGGGATCCCCACCCAGAACTTGTCGATGGCCTTGCCGTCCACCCGGGTGAAGATGCGGGCGCTCAGGATCGAGAACCCCAGGTGGGTGAGGGTGCCGGCGATGCGGGAGAGCAGGGCGTCGTCGTCCTCGGCGGCGACGGTGATTTCGAGATGGGTGTTCCGTTCCACCACCCGGGCGGCGAAGCGGGCCGCCCCCAGGGAGGCCAGGAGGCCCATATGCAGGGCGATGTCCTCCGGGGAGGTGGAGGAGGCGTATTGGCGGGGGAGCATCTCCAGGTGGCTCCGCACCTCCTGCTCGCTCACCCGCTTGGAGACGTTCTCGATGAGCTCGTCCTCGAAGGACTTGGAGTCCAGCACGGCCTGGAAGGGGCGCTGCATCTCCGCCAGGGCGCTCTCGTAGAGCTTCTGGAGGAGGGAGGCCTTCCAGCTGTTCCAGGCGTCCGGATGCACCGAGGAGACGTCGCAGTAGGTCAATACGTAGAGCTTATGGAGGGTGGCCGGGGTCTCCACCTTGGTGATGAAGTCGCGGATGGTCTTGGGGTCGTCCAGGTCCCGCCGCTGTATCACCTCGTTCATGAGCAGGTGGTAGAGGACCAGGTTGGAGGCCTCCTTGCACCGGGAGGGGCTGTATCCCATCCTTTCCATGTATTCGAACACCATGCGGGCCCCGGAGACGCTATGGCCGGGCCCCACCCCCTTGCCGATGTCGTGGTAGAAGCAGGACAGGATCATCACGTCCAAGTCGTTCACCTGCGACCGGGCCGCCTTCAGGGATTCCATCTGGGGGGAATCCTGCTTGGGGAGGTAGGCCAGCTGGCGCACCACCGAGATGGTGTGCTCGTCGGTGGTGTAGATATGGTAGATGTCGTGCTGGGTGTGGCAGTAGATGTGGTTGAAATCGGGGATGAGGAGGCCCAGGAGGCGCACGTCGTTCATGGAGCGGAGCATGCGCCCCACCCGGTCGCGGCTCTGGCAGAGCCGGAAGAAATCCGGCAGGTGGGCCTTGAGATCCAGGCCCGGGCTGGCGGAGAGGATGCTTACGGCCTGCTTCATGCGCAGGAAGGCGTGGTGGGCGTACCCGAGCTTCTTCTGGTTGGCCAGCTCGAAGAATTCCAGCATCAGCCCCACGTTGTCGAGGAAGGGGTTGCCGACCCGCGCCTTGATCTCCAGGGCCCCGTCCACGATGTGGAAATGGGGGTGGTCCTTGACCACGGCCTGCTTCACCCGGGGATCCTTGTCCTTGACCCACCGGGAGACGACCCCGTCCGTGACGCGCAGGATGGTCTTGGTATGGTGGTAGAGGACCTTGAGGAAGAGCTCCACCGGCTTCTGCTTCCCGTCCTCGGTGAACCCCAGCTCCTCGGCCACCTCGGGCTGGATGTGGAAGCTCAGGTGGTCGTCCTTCTTGCCGGTGATGAAATGGAGGCAGCAGCGGACCTGGAGCAGGAAATCGTACCCCACCCGGACGTCCTCGAGCTCCTGGGGCGTGATGAGGCCCTGCCGCACCAGGTCCTGGAAGCTGTCGCAGTCGTGCTTGACCTTGGCTATCCACATCATGGAGTGGACGTCGCGCAGGCAGCCGGTGCCCTCCTTGAGGTTGGGCTCCAGGAGCTGGACCAGGCCCCCGGGGGCGGCCTTGCGCATCTCGCGCTCCTTGATCTTGGCCTCGATGAGGGCCGTGGTCCGCCAGGGGAAGAGCCGCTTGCCCATGAGCTTGACGAAGCGGCCGTACAGGGCGTGGTTGCCCGCCACGAAGCGCTCGTTCAGGAAGGAGGTCCAGGTCTCCGGATCCTTGGTGGAGGCCTCCTCGCATTGCGACAGGCTGCGCACGCTGTGGCCCAGGATGAAGCCGTAATCCCACAGGTTGCGCACCAGGGTCTCGGCCTGCTCCTTCTCGTGCCGGGTGGGCTTCTCGGAGGTGAGGATGAGCAGGTCGATGTCGCTCTGCGGGCACAGCTCCATGCGGCCGTAGCCGCCCACGGCCACCAGGGCCACGAGGGAGGCCTCGTTGGGCTGGGACATCTCCACCTGGTCCCACATGACCCGGATGAGGGTGTCCACCATCTCGGAGATGAAACGCACGGTGTCGGCGCCGGAGGCGCCGCTGCGGTTGATGGACCGGATGCGCTCCCGGTGGGAGGCGATGACGGCCTTGATGGATGAAATCCGCTCGCCCAGATCCCGGCGGTTGTAGCATTCCCGCAGGGAATCGACGAAATCGCCCTGCATGCCGAGGTTGGTGAGGTAGCGTTGGATCATTGGGACTCCCTGGGGGCGAAGCTGCGGGGGTTCGGGCTTCGTTCTACTGTCTTCGTTTTTAGTTTTTCGTTTTTCGTTTTGCCGGGGGCACTGGAGGTGCAGGCCATGGCAGGCCAAGCCCTTAGGAAGAGGAAATCCCCGGCGAAAAACGAAAAACTAAAAACGAAAAACCCTTTCCCGCTTCACCGAAGCAGGAAATTCGAAATCAAAAACCCCGAAATCAGCACGCTCACGTTGCTCGCCACCACCGACGCCATGGTCGCGCGTCCCACTCCCTCGGCTCCCCCGGTGCTGGAATAGCCGTAATAGCATCCGAACAGGGAGATGATGATGCCGAATACGAACGATTTGAGGATGCCGACGAAGAGATCCCAATGGGTGTAGAACAGGCGAACCCCGTAGAAGAACGTCTCCTGCGACATCCCCTTGAAGAGGGTGACCACCGCCAGGGCCCCCAGGATGGCCACGAAGGAGGAGAAGATGGTGAGCATGGGCAGCATGACCATGCCGGCCAGCAGGCGGGGCGCAAGGAGGAAGCGGAAGGGGTTGAGGTTCAGCACCTTCATGGCGTCGAGCTGCTCGGTGACGGCCATGGTGCCTAGCTCGGCGGTCATGGCTGCGCCCACCCGGCCTGCCACCACCAGGGCGGTGAGCACCGGCCCCACCTCCAGCATCACGCTCTTCCCCACCGCGCTTCCCACGTAGGTCAGGGGCACCAGGTCGGCGAAGTTGTAGGCCGCCTGCCAGGCCGCCACGGCCCCGGTGAAGATGGAAGTGAGCCCCACCAGGGGCACCGAGGTGATGCCGATGAGGTACATCTGCTCCACGGTGAAATGGAAGTTCTTGAAGACCGACGGGATGGCCAGGAAGAGATCGGCGCAGAAGCGGAGGAAGCGGGCCTGGTTGCGCAGGCGCTCCAGGCACCAATGCCCGAGCCCGACCACCCGGTAGTCTATCCAGGCGAACAGCTTCATTGCGTCAGCAGGCTTTCGTAGTATTCGTCCAGGTGGCGGCGCTGGGCGGGATCGAGGCTGAGATCCTTGGCGCCCCGGCGGGCCTCGCGGAGCAGCTTGAGGAGCCGGGCTTCGGCCGCGGCGGGAGATTCGGCCACGTCCTTCACGGCGCCCTGCCGGGTCTCCGCCTTGCGCTCGTCGCTCATGCCCCGCTCCTCCAGGGCATTGGCCGCCTCCAGCAGGCGCGACTGGAACCGTTCCTGCCGCCGGCGGAGATCCTCCGGAGTCAGCCGCCCGGCGCGCATGGCCGCCTCGATCTCGCGGGCCTCCTGGGCCAGTTGGCGCACCTTCCGGGTCCCGCCCGTGCCGCCGGCCTCTTCGCTCAAGGCTTCGGCCAGCATCTCCAGGCTCTCCCCGAGCTCTCCCTGCCGGTTGCCCATCCCCTGCATGCTGCCGCCCTCGCCTCCGGCGCCAAGGTCGTCCCCTTGCGGCGATCCCGAACCGCCCTGCTCCCCGTTCCGGCCCGCCATGCCTCCCGGTCCGCCTCCCGGATTCCCATCCGGCCCCTGCATCCCGCCCATC
>CBILQL010000072.1:0-11722 GCA_966238865.1 uncultured bacterium | reverse complement strand
TCACCCCCGAGGCCCGGGAGGTGCTCGACATCCTGGATGCCCGCATCCAGTCGGCGGAGGCCGGGGAAGGCGCCCTGGATCTCTTTCTCGAGACCCTGGGACCCGGGGACGGCTGCCGGGATTGGGACGGCGATTCGTTCTGGAAGCGTGATCCGGATCTCAGGGAGGCGGTGGAGGCGGCCTGCCCGGACCTGGGGCGCGGCAGCCGTCGCGGCGCTCACGCGCCGAAAGGCCGGCTGCGCCTGATCCAGTCCATGCGTCCTCTCGACGAAGAAGACCCCACCCCGCCGCCCGAACTGTCGGCCCGCCTGTCCGCGCCCCTGTCCGTGCCCCGGGCGGGATCCCTATCGGGGGCGGATCGCCCTTCGATCGGCGGCGAAGGGACCCTGGCCGGGGGAATCCCCCTGCGCCGCCGCCTCTGGCTGGGTCGGCACGACTTCACCCTGCAAGCCGGCCGCCTCGCATTCGGCCCGGAAACCGCCTCGCCCGGTCCCGGCCGCTCCGCCGCGCTCCGGGGCGAAGGCATTCCCCATCTCGCCTTCATCACCGGCAAGCGCAGCTTTCCCGGCTCCGGCGGGCTGTCGGGGGTGGAGGGCCCCTGGGAAGCCCGCTCCCCGGCCCTGGACGGCCTAGCCCTCACGACACGGAGGCCGCTCTGGCAGGCCGGCGGCTTCGCCTCCTGGAATCGCCTGGGCGGAACCGCCGACGAACGGGACAGGCGCGACGCCCTGGTCTACTCCCTGGCGGCAGGCGGATCGAGGGAAGGGGCATCCGGTAGGGCCCGGGACGGCTGGGGGTGGTCCATGCAGGGGGCCCGCCTGCGTCTCGAATATGTCGGGGAAGAGGGGGATCCCGAGGCGGCGGACATCTGGCTGGCGGGCGCCGCCATGGAGCGGAGGATTTCCGCCGGGGCGGACGCCGAACCCGCCGGCCTCAGGGCCGGCTTCGCCCTTTCCCACCTGGAAGGCGAGCCGTACGGCGCATATGGGGAGTTGGAATGGCAGGGAGGAAAGCCGGACCGGAGCTTCCTCGGCCTGCATCAGGCCACGACCCGATGGGCCAACCCCCTGGCTTCGGTCCGCGCCTTGACCCGGGACACGGTGCAAGGCGGCTGGATCCTGCCCGGCCGGGGCGAAGGAGGACTGGTCCTCCGCACCCGCCTGGATATCCTGCGCGCCGGATCCTGTCGGATGGCGGCGATTTCGGGCGGAGAAGCGGACTGGAGCCTCGCGGATGGCTTCCTGGCCGGAGCGGGACGCTTCACCTTGAGCCTGGGCGCGGGAGCCTGGGAAGCACGGACCTCCCATGGCATGTCCTGGCGTGCGCAGGCTTCGACGTCCTATGCCCCGCCGCTGCTCAGCGCGCAATCGTTGATCTGGAGACAAGGCCCATGGCGGGCCGAGGCCGTCCTTTCCCGCGGTCGTAGTTCGAAGCCGGAGGCATGGCCGTTGCGCCTGATGACGGCCCGGAATGGACGGCAGGGGAATCGTTGGACAGTGGAAGCCTGGAGCGGCGATCTCCGCGATCCCCTGGCGGTAGTCCGCCTCTCCTGCCATCAGTCCTGGCTCCTGGGAAAAGCCGTCCGCATCCTCCAGGCCCTTGCACTTCCGATGGAAAGGGGCGACCTCCAGAAGGGGTTGGACTATCGCATGGGAATGGAAATCGGAGGGTTTTGAATAGCGGAGGAGGACAGGAGTTTCACACCAGCCGGCTGGCGCCGCGGGTGAAGATTTCCTCGCCTCGATACCGTTGGGCCAGGTCTTCCGGAGAACGGCTGGAAATGCTCTGGACCTCCAAATCGCGGATGAAGCGCGATCGAAGCTGGCTATTGGAGAGGACGGATTTCCAGAACTCCATATCCTCGGAGTTCCGACTGGACAACTCTTCGGTGGAGAATCCCCGACCCATGTTCCAACTCGCCTTGTCCATAAACCCTCCCACCGGTCCTTCCGGCCTGGATATTCGTGGCGTCGTCAAGTCCTACACAGCAAAAGCCGATCCATCCTTATCGCTCGCGTAATCCGTTGTTTCGCAAGCCTTTCGAAAGCTTTTTGGGGGGTTCTCCAGCCGATCGAAGTCCCTTTGTTAACACTAATCAACAGATGACAGGTTTTGACAGAGCCCGGCCGCTTCCCCCAGCAGGGCTTCCACCGAATCGAGGCTCCGTCCATTGGAACGGATCCGGAGATTGGCGACCCGGTTCCACTTGAAGGTGGTCCCCTTCCGATCCAGCAGGCCGAAACCGCGCAGGAAGTAATCGGCGCCGTAATGGTAGATTTCGTGGACGTCGACTTCGACCGGGAACCAGGGTCCGCCTTCCACGGGACGGTATTCGAAGGCCAGGGGAAGGGGTATGCCGTGGTAGTCGGCGATGCGGGAGTAGTCCCCGGCGGGGGCCCCGAAGCGCAGACGGCTCCGGTATTTGTGGTAGAAGTTGAAGGTCAGGGCGGCGCACAGTCCCGCGCATCCTGCCGCCATCCAAGTCATCGTCGAGACCACCGGAACTCTCCTTCGTCTCGGAAGCCGCTCCCCGACCCGGGAAGCCGCTTCTCAACCGCGCCGGGGTATAAAATATCCCCGACTTTTCAATTCACAACCCGATTTTTTTCCCTGTTTCCCAGTCCCCAATCCGCGAAAACTGTTGATTTTCAACAAGATCCGACGTCCCAATCCCAGAAATACCCTCCTGGCCTATTGCCTTTCGGAAACGGCTTAGGATCATCGATTCCGGCTTGGAATGGAACCCGCCTTCCAACCAGATCGGATTCCACTTTCCAGTCAGATTGAATTCCAATTCAGGGCATGGTTCAGCCCAGGTCAGGTCTTTTCTTTCTTTTCTTCCCAGCGGCCCTGAAGACAAATCGCGAGGAGCGCTTGAGGTAAGCTCGGGCTTGTCCGGCGCTTCCGAAGCGGGGATTTCGCGGGGTGCAGCAGGAATATCGTCAGGTGTGAAAGCGCACGGGGCAGCGCATCGATCCGAAGCAGGATCGGAAGCGTGCGCGCCCCGCGAAATCCAGAGACCCCGAAGCCTCTTCAAGCTTCGGTCTTAGCCGGCCAAGCCCGAGCTTACCTCAAGCTCTCGGGAACGCGTTCGAAGAACAGGATATGGTCGAAAGTCTGCCGCTCGCGGATGGTTTCCGCCACCGGGGCTTCCGCGCCGCCGCCGATCAGGACCTCCGCCGCCAGCTTGCGGGTGTTGTAATTGGAGGACATGGCCGCCCCGTAGGCCCCCGCGTCGTGGAGGATCAGGTAATCCCCGACCACGGCCTCCGGGAGCTTGCGGGTGGTGACCACCCCGCCTTCCTCCTGGGTGAACACGTCGCCGGACTCGCACAGGGGACCCGCCACGATGGTGTCGAAGACGTTGCCGATGACCCGGCCGTCGGCGGGGGCGATGGAGATCTCATGGTAGGAGCCGTACATGGCCGGGCGGACCAAGGTGTCGAACCCGGCATCCACCATGTAGAAGCGGTTGCCGCCGGTGTTCTTGACCGAACGGATCTGGGTGAGCAGGGAGCAGGACTCGGCCACCAGGTAACGTCCCGGTTCCACCTCCAGGGCGATGGGGTGCCCGGCCTCGCGCTCGATGGCCTTGCGGGCCTTGTCCCACAGGCCGAAATACGCCCCCACGTCGATGCGGGCCTGATCCTTGCGGTAGGGGATGGGCAGGCCGCCGCCGGCACTGATCACCTTGAGCTGCGGGCCCATGCGCTTCGCGGCCTTCACCATGGCGTCGCACACCGTGGACAGGTGGTGGTAGTCGCTGCCGCTGCCGATATGCATGTGCAGGCCGTGGATGTTCACGCCCGCCTCCTTGCCGAGGCGCAGGCACTCCTCCAGCTCGGTGTGCCAGATGCCGTGCTTGGAATACGCTCCCCCGGTATTGGTCTTGCGGCTGTGGCCGTGGCCGAAGCCGGGGTTGATGCGCAAGGTCACCTCGGCGCCGGGCAGCACGGCCCCGACCTGGGTGATCATGTCCGGCGATCCCACGTTCACCGGGATGCGGTGCTCGCGGATGAGCTCGAGGGCGTCGTTGTCGAAGAGGTCGGCCGTGAAGACGATGCCGGGCGTCGGCGCCGTCCCGGGAGCCGCCCCCGGAGGAACCTGGGCCGCCGGGCTGAAGCCCGCCTTGAGGGCCCGGAAGATCTCCCCCGCCGACACCGCGTCCACCACCACGCCCTGCTTCTTCATCAGGGAGAGGATGGCGAGGTTGGAGCATGCCTTCTGGGCGAAGCGCACCGTGTCGAAGGCCTTGAGCTCGGCGATGCGCTTCTCGATCACCCCGCGCTCGTAGACGAAGGTGGGGGTGCCGAAACGCATGGCGAGTTCGGGCACGGGAATGCCGCCGAGGTGGGAAATCTGGTTCTTCATGGACACGGAAACCTCCGGGACGGAAATCTAGCAAGGAAATGCCGAACATTTCCGTCCGCCGACCCGTCCGACCGGAAAAGCCCAGCCCGCTAAGCGGCCGGCGAGGCGTGGCCCTTGGCATCCCCCCCGGAGCCGCCTTCGCCCGCTTCGCCTTCCGGCTTCGCGGTCTTGTCGAGGGCGTAGGTCACGATCATGTACTTCTCGAGCAGGGCCACGTCCTCGTTCAGGGCCTTTTCCAGGCGGGCCACCTGGAAGAAAAGGCTCAGGAAATACAGGCCGAGGCAGACGATGAGCAGTCCCAGGATGACAGACATGGGGCTATTATATCATATTTTCGATCCATACCCGGAGTACCGATGACATCCCGAATCCCCCTCGCGGCCCTTGCCATAGCCGTTCTCGCGCCTTTCGTTTCCGGCCAGGACAATTACGTCAACAGCTGGAAAAGCGACGTCCTCCTCGATCGCACCTCCGGGCTGGATACGGCCAGGCGCCACAAGGTCGCCATCCTGGTCCCCGTCGGGACCGAGGATCTCGGGCAACGGGGCGACTGGCGGGGTTTCCTGAAGGCGGGGCGCCCGGCCCTGGAGAAATCCCGGGGCGCGGATTTCTCCCTGGACTTCCTTCCGGCCTCGGCCTCCGAGGGGACCTGCGTCGCGGACGGCCGCCTGGCCGGCGACTGCGCCGCGACCGCGGCCTCCATGGCCGGCAAGGCGGAGCTCGTGGTCCTGCTCCACGGCTTGGATGTCGACACCAACTCCGGCATGGCCATGTCCCCTTCGACCATGCCGGGGGCCGGGATTCCCGGGCCATCGGGCGCGATGGGCGGCATGGCGACGGGGGGCATGGAGATGCGGAACGCGACCGACTATGCGCTGCGCGGCGAGCTCGTGCTGGCGGAGGCCGCGACCGGCGAGGTCCTCCTGCACGTGCGGAACGAGACCAACGGCACGTCCGTGACCGATGCGCGCGGGCATTACATCAAGCAGGCCGCCTCCCAGCTGAACAAGCTGTTCGATCCCGCCTATGGCGGCCGGAACCTCCGGAACGTCCTCAGCGCCCATCCCATCGGGCTGATCCTGTCGGCCGCCAATTTCGCCATGTACCAGGTCACCTACGAGCGGAGGCTCGGGGACAGCCGCGCCTCGCTGTATTGGAATCCCTTCCTCCTTGTCAACGACGAGGACGACGAGGAGTTCGAGCACCACATCCATTACCTGCTGCTGCCCCTGGCGGGCGCCCGGTATTATTTCCGGGAAGGCGGCGCGGGACCCTGGATCGGAGGCAAGGCCGGCTATTACTTCTTCGAGTTCATCGACAAGCCCAAGCCGGGCTCCTACACCTCCTCGGACACCCGCTGGACCAAGGCCCACATGGGATTCCTGGCCGGGGAGTTCGGGCTTACCCTGCCGGCGGGACGCGTGCGCCTGCACGGATCGTTGGCCGCAGGGCTCGCGATGGGCTGGAAGAAGGCGATCGAGGACGATGGAACCGCCGACTCGAAGGACGAGAAGGGATTCGGCGTGCTTCCCGCCTTCGACCTGTCCCTCGGCGTCGGCATGGCCTTCTGAAGGCCGGTCCCGGCCATGCCGGGTGAGGCTACTTGAAGAGCTTCTCGGCGATCTGCACCGCGTTGAGGGCCGCGCCCTTGCGGATCTGATCGCCGACCACCCAGATGTCGAGGGTGTTCGGCTGGGACTGGTCCTTGCGGACGCGGCCGGCCAGGACCGGGTCCTTGCCGGTGACGTCGAGCGGCATGGGCCAGCGGTTCTGCGCCCGGTCCTCGACCACTTCCACGCCCTCGGCCTTGCGCAGCACCTCGTAGGCCTGCTCCACCGAGACATCCCGGGAGAACTCGACGTTCAGGGCCTCGCTGTGGGCCCGCAGCACGGGCACGCGCACGCAGGTGGCGGTGACGCGGATGGCGTCGTCGTGGAAGATCTTGCGGGTCTCCTTCACCATCTTGATCTCCTCCTCGCAATAGCCGCTCTCCGTCATCGGCGAGTTGTGGGGGAAGAGGTTGAAGGCGTACGGGTGCGGGATGACCGAGCGCTGGAAGGGTTCGCCCTCGATATGCGCGGCGGTCTCGCGCACCAGCTCGTCCATGGCCACGGCTCCGGCGCCGCTGGCGGCCTGGTAGGTGGCGGCCACCACGCGCTTGATCCCGAACTTCCTGTGCAGGGGGAAGAGCGGCAGCGCCATGATGATGGTGGAGCAGTTGGGATTGGCGATGATGCCCTTGTGCTTCGCGATGTCCTCGGGGTTGATCTCGGGGATGACCAGGGGCACGTCCTCGTGCATGCGGAAATGGGAGGTGTTGTCCACCACCACCGCGCCCGCCTTCACCGCGGAAGGGGCGAATTCCTTGCTGATCTTGCCGCCGGCCGAGGCGAGAACCAGGTCGACGCCCTTGAAGGAGTCGTGGGTGAGCTCCTCGATTTTGATGGACTCGCCCTGGTAGGTCAGGGTTTTGCCGGCCGACCGCGCCGACGCCAGCAGGCGCAGCTCGCCCACCGGGAATTTGCGCTCGGCGAGGATGCCGAGGAGTTCCGTGCCCACCGCTCCGGTGGCGCCCATGATCGCGACCTTGATGCCCATGCCGATGTCCTTGGGATGAATCCCGGAAGTGAATGAATGCGGCCGCGAACGGTGGGGTCGGTCAAAGGCTGTGTTGCCCGGGGCCGGCCCGGCTCGATGCGCCGTGGCCAGCCTATAAAGCTAGTAAAGATTTCTAAATTGTATCCTTTCCGCGGCGGCCGCCCCGCCGCCCAGGGCCTTCGGGACCGGGCCCGCCCCACACCCTTCAGGAGAGATCATGGACCTCAGCATCCGCCACCCCAATCCCTTCGTTTCCCGCCATCTCGGCCCCGATGAGGCGCAGATCCGGGAGATGCTCGCATCGGTGGGTGCGGAGAGCCTCGAGGACCTGTCCCGCCGGACCGTGCCGGACAGCATCCGGCTCAAGGCCCCCCTGGACCTCCCCGCCGTCGAGGACGAGCACCGCTTCCTGGCCGAGGCCCGCGCCCTGGCCTCTGAGAACCGGGTATTCCGGTCCCACATCGGCGCCGGCTACTACGACACCGTCACGCCGGGCGTCATCCAGCGCAACGTGCTGGAGAACCCGGGCTGGTACACCCAGTACACCCCCTACCAGGCCGAGATCGCCCAGGGCCGCCTCGAGGCCCTGCTGAATTTCCAGACCATGGTGACGGATCTCACGGGGATGGAAATCGCCAACGCCTCCCTGCTCGACGAGGGCACCGCCGCCGCCGAGGCCATGCACATGTTCCAGGCCCTCTCGGAGAACGACGGGGCCCGGGTCTTCTTCGCCTCCAAGCGCTGCCATCCCCAGACCCTGGACGTGCTGCGCGCCCGCGCCGAACCGCTGGGCATCGAACTCCGGATCGCCGGCGAGGAGGAATACGCGGGCGAAAAGGACGTCTTCGGCATCCTCGTCCAGTACCCCGACACCCGCGGGAACATCGCCGATCCGGCCGCCCTCAAGGCCCTGTGCGACAAGGCCCACGCCGCCGGCGCCAAGGTGGCCGTGGCCGCCGACCTGCTGGCCCTGGCCCTGCTCGCCCCTCCGGGTTCCCTCGGCGCCGACGTCGCCCTGGGCTCGGCCCAGCGCTTCGGGGTGCCCATGGGCTACGGCGGCCCGCACGCCGCCTTCTTCGCCACCCGCGATGCCTACAAGCGCCAGATGGCGGGCCGCATCATCGGCGTCTCCATCGACGCCCACGGCCATCGCGCCTACCGCATGGCCCTGCAGACCCGCGAGCAGCACATCCTCCGCGACAAGGCCACGAGCAACATCTGCACCTCCCAGGTGCTCCTGGCCGTGATGGCGGGCTTCTACGCCGTCTACCACGGGCCCCGCGGCCTCAAGGCCATCGCCGCGCGCGTGCACGGCCTCGCCCGCGCCCTGGAGAAGGGCTTGGCCGCCCTGGGGCTGAAGCAGGCGAACGCCGCCTATTTCGACACCCTGCGCATCCCCCTCACGGACGCCGCGCTCCAGGCCAAGGTGCGCTCCGCCGCCCTGGCCGCCGGACGCAACTTCCGGTACGACGACGACGCCTCGGTTGGCATCAGCCTGGACGAGACCAGCGGCCCCGAGGACGTGGCCGCCATCGCCGGGATCTTCGCCTCCGCCCTGGGAAAATCCCCGGCCCCGGGCCTGCGGGACGCGGAGGGCTGGGCCCAGGGCCTGCGCCTCGCCTGGCCGGCCGGCATGGCCCGCCAGGGGGAGATCCTCTCCCACCCGGTGTTCAACGCGCATCACAGCGAGACCGGGATGCTGCGGTACATCAAGTCCCTGGAGAACAAGGACCTCTCCCTCAACACCTCCATGATCCCGCTCGGCTCGTGCACCATGAAGCTGAACGCCACCGCCGAGATGGTCCCCCTCACCTGGCCCGAGTTCGGCGGCCTGCATCCCTTCGCCCCCGCCGACCAGGCCCGGGGCTACCACCGGCTCTTCTCGGAGCTGGAGGCCGGCCTCGCCGCCGTCACCGGGCTGCCCGGGGTCTCGCTCCAGCCCAACGCCGGGTCCCAGGGCGAATACGCCGGCCTGCTCGTCATCCGCGCCTATCACAAGAGCCGCGGGGAAGGGGCCCGCGACGTCTGCCTCATCCCCTCGTCGGCGCACGGCACCAACCCCGCCAGCGCGGTAATGGCCGGCTTCAAGGTGGTCGTGGTCGCCTGCGACGCCTCGGGCAACATCGACATCGCCGACCTCAAGCGCCAGGCCGAGGCCCACAAGCGGGACCTCGCCTGCCTCATGGCCACCTACCCCTCCACCCACGGCGTGTTCGAGGAAGGAATCCAGGAAGTTTGCCGCATCGTGCACGAGGCCGGCGGCCAGGTCTACATGGACGGCGCCAACATGAACGCCCAGGTGGGCCTGTGCAGCCCCGGCACCGTCGGCGCAGACGTGTGCCACATCAACCTGCACAAGACCTTCTGCATCCCCCACGGCGGCGGCGGCCCGGGCATGGGCCCCATCTGCGTGGCCGCCCACCTGGCCCCCTTCCTGCCCGGCCATTGCATGGTCGAGACCGGCGGGCAGGCGAACGATCCCGGAGGCTCCGACTCCGGGAAGGCCATCCATGCCGTGAGCGCGGCGCCGTGGGGCAGCGCCAGCATCCTCACCATCTCCTGGGCCTACATGCGCCTCATGGGCGGCGGGAACCTCACCAAGGCCACCCAGGTGGCCATCCTCAACGCCAACTACGTCAAGGAGCGGCTCAAGGATCACTATCCCATCCTCTACGTGGGCAAGCACGGCTGCGTCGCCCACGAGATGATCCTCGACTGCCGCAAGTTCAAGGCCACCGCCGGCGTCGAGGTCGAGGACATCGCCAAGCGGCTGATGGACTACGGCTTCCACGCCCCCACCGTGTCCTTCCCCGTGGCCGGCACCCTGATGGTGGAGCCCACCGAGAGCGAGTCCAAGCCCGAGCTCGACCGCTTCTGCGAGGCCATGATCGCCATCCGCAAGGAGATCGCCGCCGTCGAGGCCGGCGCCAGCCGCGAGGACAACCCGCTCAAGAACGCGCCCCACACCGCCGCCCACGCCCTGGCGGACGAATGGAAGCATCCCTACACGCGCGAGCAGGCGGTGTTCCCGCTCCCGTGGGTCAAGGCCAACAAGTTCTGGCCCAGCGTGGGGCGTCTCAACAACGCCTACGGGGACAAGAACCTCGTCTGCTCCTGCCCCCCGATCGAAAGCTACGCCTAGGCCCCGTCCGCGAAGCCTGGAGCCCGCGGAGCCCGCTGCCAGCGCGCAGCCCGCTCCTAGGGCGCGGGCCGCAGCGCCTCCGAGAGGACGGCGGACCAGTCCTCCCGGGCCTGGGCCGCGATCCCGTTCAGGGCCAGCCACCGCCGGACCGCCGGCTCCTCCATGAACAGGGGCCTGATCGCGTCCGAATGCGCGGCCACGCGCAGGTCCTCCAGGATCCGGCCGCGCGCTTCCGGGTCGCTGGGCCGCCCTTCGGCGAACCCGGCATCCAGCCGGATGCGGCAGACGGCGCGGTTGAACTCGTAGAGCAGCCAGCCCTTGTCCACCCAGGAGCCCCGCATGGCGATGGCCCGGCCCAGCTCCTTCTCGGCCTCGGCCCAGTCCGGCTCCCGCTTGTCCTTCAGGGCGAAGCCGAGCTGGCCGTGGTTCAGGTGGTAGCGGCCCTCGGTGTCGCTGCGGATGAGGGCGCGGAACAGGGGGATGGCCCGCTCCATCTTCGGCTTGGTGGCCGGGTCGCGCCAATTGTCCCCGCGCACCTGCCAGGCCTGGTTGAAGATCTGGACCCGGACCGGATCGGAAGCGGCGGCGACGGCTTCGTCCAGCGCCCGCTGGGTGACCTCGGGATGTTCCGGGCTGGGATTGAACTGGCGGTAGGCGAGGTTCAGGGCCGCGGCGTCCAGCTCCCTCTGCTTCTTCAGCTCGTCGATTTTGCGCTCGGTGGTCTCCGCCCGTTCGGTCACCCGCTGCACCTCGGAGGCGAGCGCGCCGATGGCCGCCTGGTCGGCCATGCGCAGCGCCCCGGCGAGGAACAGCCGCGTCCACAGGTAGCCGAACAGGAAGCCCAGGACCGCCGAATAGGACAGCAGGGCGAAGGCGAACACCTGGCTGTGGCTCTGGGAGCCGAGGCCCTGGGCCGCGAAGCCGGTCAGTTCCGTCAAGCCGGCCATGATCTCGGGCCATTGCGTGAGGCCGACGCCGACCAGGATCTTGGTCAGCCAGTCGGAGATCTGCTCCAGGTTGGTGTTGGCGCGATAGTCGATGCGGCGGGAGCCGGACTCCGCGCCGCCGGATTCCCCCTCCTGCTGGAGCGTGCGGGGGATGCCGAACAGGAAGCCCAGCACGCCGCCCACGAAGGCGGCGGCCCCGGCGAGCAGGCAGCCGACGCTGGTCACCTCCAGGAACTGGCGCATGTCTCCGAGATGGAGGGCGTAGACGGGGACGCTCAGCAGGCCCAGGGTCAGCGCCACCAGCAGGCTCCGCAGCGCATTCTGGCGTTCCGTCCTCTGCTTGCCCACCACCCGGCCCTCCGCCCGCGTCCTCCCCGCTCCCCACAAAAAGGAAAATTGCGGCGCGGACCGCAACGGATTGCGGGGACTCCGGCAGGATGGAAGCCGGGAGCCGCGTCCGGGCGCTCACAGCCTGTGAGCGTTTTTTCCGGCGCGGACGCACGCGACGTTACAGGACGCGGAGGCGCGTCGGTCTAAACCTTCGATTGCGGCCGGAACCGCGATCGACAAGGAGAACACGATGGAAGCGATACGGAACGGCGCCCTCGGCGCCAAGGGCGGAGCCTTGCTGCTGGCGGGTACCATGCTATTGTCCGCCGGGGCC
>CBILQL010000071.1:0-11737 GCA_966238865.1 uncultured bacterium | reverse complement strand
GCTCGCCCCGTCGCGGAAGGAGATAGATCTGGCCGACGAGGCCGCGGTGACGCGGTACTACGCGGCGCTGCCGGACCTGTGGGCCTCGGTCCACGTGGCGGGGGGCTTCTCCATGGCGCCGGTGGAGGACACCTCCCTGGCCGCCTTCGCGGCCCAATGGAACGTGAACGCGGCGACCGCCTTCCTGTGCTGCCGCGAGGCGGTGCGGGCGATCAAGCGGTCGGGCGCGGGCGGCGGCCGCATCGTCAACGTCGGGTCGCAGGCGGCCGCCGACGGGGCGCCGGGGAAGATCGCCTACGTGGCGTCGAAGTCGGCCCTGCTCGGGCTGACCCGCGCCCTGGCGGCCGAGGTGCGCGGAGCGGGAATCCTGGTCAACGCCGTGCTGCCCGGAACCATCGACACGCCCGCCAACCGGGCCGCCATGCCGGGCGCCGACGTCTCCGCCTGGACGCAGCCTTCCGCAATCGCCGGGGCCATCGCCTGGCTGGTCGGACCCGGGAACGGAACGGTGACGGGGGCCCTGGTCCCCGTGTGAGCCTCCCGCCGCGGCGGGGTTTTCCTATCTGGACTTGGCGGAATCGGCCGCGGGGCGGTACTGCTCATCGATGAGGGCCGCGCTCTTCAGGTCGCCCTTGGCCACGTAGGCGCGGTAGAGGCTCCCGTAGATGCGTTTGCGCTCGCTCTCGCTGTTGTAGAGGACGTTGCCGAGGCTCTGGCGGAACATGCCCACGGCCTCGTCGTAGCGCTTGTTCTGCAGGTAGATCAGCCCCAGGCGGTGCTGGAACTCGGCCAGCCGGTGATGGCGCGGGAACTTGGCGATGCAGCGCAGGTAATAGGCGATGGCCTTGTCCGGGTTCCTGCCCACCTCCAGCTCCGCCAGGCGCATCCAGCTCTCCCCGGCGAAGGCGCCGTCGGGATAGAGGGCCAGGTAGCGGAGGAAATCCTCCTTGGCGCGGCTCTTCTCCTCCTCGTGATCGGCGCGCAGCCGGGCGATGGAGAATTGCGCCGCCTCCTTGCGCATGGGGCTGGCCTGGGGATGCTCCAGCACCCCCAGGTAGAGGAGGATCGCCGTCTTCCAATCGGTGGCCTGGGCCTCGTCGGCCCGGTGGAACAGCTGGGCCGCGGTCTCGGCGGGCTCGGGCTCGTCCGGGACGGCCGGCTGGACCGGTTCCCGGACCGGGGCCGGAGCCGGGGCCGCCTTGGGCGGCGTCCTGTCCACGGGCTGGCGCGCCACGGCCGGCTTCGGGAGCGGCGCCAGGACGGCGGCCATGCGGCTGGTGGCGCCTTCCTGGATGGAGACCAGGGAATCGTAGGCGGCGTAGCCGTCCCGGGTCAGGTGCAGGGAATGGGGCCCGGGAGGCAGGAGCACCACCAGGGGCGTGATGCCGCGGTAGCGGCCGTCGATGCGCACTTCCGCCTGGGGCGCATCCGAGGTGAGGGAGAGGACGCCGAAGTCCATCAGCTCATCCACGCCGGGCATGGTCTCGATCTCGTCGCGGCGCACGCTGCGGCCGCCGTCCAGCACCCGATACCGGCCGGAGGCGGGATCGAAGGCCAGGGACTGGCCGGCCTCCACCAGGAAGTCGCCGTTCGTCTTGGTGCGGATGCGCACCGAGCCCTCGAGGACGGCGGTGGTGACGCGCCCGTCCAGGTCCGGGTCCACGCGGAAATACGTGCCCAGCACCTCGATGCGGTAGTCCGGCGTCGAGACGGTGAACTTCTCGCCCGTCCCGGCCTTGTTCACGAAGAAGGTGACGTTGCCGGAGGCGGCCTTGCCCGTGTTCGCGAAGGCGACCTTGTAATGCAGCTTGCGCTTGTTGGCCTCGCTCAGCTCCAGGCGCGAGCCGTTGCGCATGTCCACGAAGCCGCGCCGGTTCACCATCACCACGGAGCCGTCCTCCTTGGCCTGCACGGCGGCATGGCCGGGGATCACGGGCAGGCGGCCGGCGGCGAGCGCGACGGAGTCGAGATCGCCGGCGGAGCTGCCCTGGGCCTGGTAGATGAGGGTGTCGATGGGACGGAACATGTCCTGGTACACCTTGACGGATCCGGCCAGCACGCCCAGGATGAGGACCAGGGAGGCGGCCAGCTTGACGGGGCCCCGGCTGAAGAATCCCAGGGAGAGCCAGACGGACTGGGTGGACAGGGCCACCAGCTTGCGCTCCCTATCGATGCGGGCCGCCAGCTTCTCTTCCAGGGCCTCCCAACGGCCGGCCGGCAGGGTCTTCTCGGCCTTGAGGGCGAGTTCCCAGGCGGGCTTGTTGCGGACGGCGGCGACGCGGGAGAGCAGGCCGGTCTCCAGGGTCTCCAGGGCGCCTTCGGCGGGAATCTCCCGGGCCTTGAGGGCCTGCTCCCAGGGCGCCAGGGGCTTGGCCGGCTCCAGGCGCTGATCCAGGGCGTTCTCGATGCGCTCCCAGCGGCCCGACGAGGGCTCTTCGTCGGCCTTGAGGGCCTGTTCCCAGGGCTCGAGCTGCGAGGCCGCGCGCAGGCGCTCCCCGAGCTTGGATTCCAGCCGCAGCCAGTGGGAGTCCGAGAGGTTCTCGGACCCGCTGATCAGCTCGTTGACCGGCTCCTGGTATTCCCGGTGATCCTGGATGCGGGCCATCAGCGCGGTTTCGACGCGGTCGAGGAAATCCCCCGGAGGGATGGCTTCGGCCTTGAGGGACAGCAACGGACCCTGCTCCTCGGCCGCCTGGATGCGGGCCAGCAGGGCCTTCTCCATGCCCGCCCAATCCACGCGCGCGGCGTCCAGGGGCTCCTTGAGGAGCTCCTCGAAGCGCTTCAGCCGGCCGTCCTGGCCGTCCGCGCCGCCGGCGTCGCCGGGATTGGGGTTGCGATGGATGGGGTTCATTGATCGATGGCGTCCAGGTATTCCCGGATCTTCTGCCGGGCGGTGAAAAGGCGCGATTTGACGGTGCCCTCGGGAATCTCGAGGGTGTGGGCGATCTCGCTCAGGTCCATGTCGCTGTAGACGTTGAGGACCAGGGGCACGCGGAGCTTGTCGTCCAGCGTGGCCAGGGCCAGCTCGACCAGGTTCTTGAGCTCGAGCTGCTTGCTGATGGGCGCTTCCCGGCTCTGGATCTCATAGTCCAGGTTGTCGATGCTGGTGGTGTTCTTGGGGGAGATGCGCTTGCCGGCCTCCTGGAAGCGCCAACGGGCCGTGCAGGTGTTGATGATGACCCGGTGGAACCAGGTCTTGAAGGAGGAATCCCCCTGGAAGGATTTGATGGACAGGTAGACCTGGAAGAAGACCTCTTGTACAAGATCCTCATGGTCCCCTTTGGGACCCGTGATTTTATACACCAGATTGTAAGCGTAGCTCCTGTACATGTAAAAAATCTGCTTGAAGGCAGTCGGGTCCCCGGCTTTGCAGTCGTTCAGGAGCTCTTTTGTCGGTTCGCCCAGGTTGCCCATAGTCGCCTCAATTCCTTTGGTGGCATAGTCCAAAAAAAAAGTTCAGAAATGCCATGCTTTTTTTTTCAAACGAGCTTAGGTTCGCGAATTTGCTTTCTTTGCGAGTCGCCCGACTCAAACTTATCAAAAGCGGAAGGAGAGCGCCAGGCTGAATCCGGCCAGGGCCAGGGAGGTGTACGCAATCCTTTCGTAGTTTTTTGCGAGCCGAAAGGTTTGCCCGAAAATTTTTGGGCGGGTGAGCGCGTCGTCGGCGCCATATTTCTGGTACTCGGCGTAATAATATTCCTGCAAGGCATAGGCCCCCAGGGCGGCGGCGCCGAAGGCGATGGCCGGATAGATGAATTTGCTGTGATAGAACCGTCGCTTGGCGAGATGGAAATCATAATTGTGCTGCCCGGGCGCGGAAAGATCCAGCCTTTTGCGCATGGCGATGTATCCCGGTTTCTCGAGCATCACCTCCAGGGACCCCAGGGGCAGGATCCATTCCACCGGGGTCTTCCCCTGCAGCCCGTTGTCCGCGCGGGTGAAGGCGGCTCCGGGCCGGCTCTGGATCAGCACGTGGGCCACGTATTGCAGGCGCAGGTTCTCGGCCACCTTGCGGGCCAGCACTTCCATGAGATCGGACGGATCGCCCCGGTACATCGGCAGGGAGACGAGGGGGCGCGATATGGCCTCGGGCAGCTTGTCGGCGGCCCAATCGCGGCCGCGCAGCAGGGCGACCACGAACTGGGAGGGGCTCGAGGTCATGGGCCCCTCGGCGACCAGGGTATGGAGCAGGAGATTGTCCCCGTACCTGGCCGTGTCCAGCAGGGCGCGATAGTCCTGGATCGGCTGGATGCAATAGCCCAACTCGCCGAGGGGGGCCTTCAGGCGGCGCATCAGGGTGTCGGCGAAGCCCGGGGAGGTCTTGGCGTCCAGCATCGGATGGGGGGAGTAGAATAGGGCCTGGGAGCCGGGCCTGCATTCGGAGGCGGCATCCGACCGTGGTACGGCGGCGAGGAGGATGGCGGCGAGGGCCGGAAGCCAGAATTTAGCCATGGACTAATGTCGACATGTAGGATAAATTAAACAAAACCTTGCGTTTCCAAGACTATCGGAATCGGCGATCCATGCGATATTCCCGGCCTCCCGCCATCGGTCCCCGCTTCCTTTCCCGATGCTTGACCGTCCTGGGCCTGGCGCTGCCGTTCGGGGGCTGCCTGGAGCGGACCAACCCTTTCGACCCCATCAACCAGGCCTCGCCCCTGATCGTCATCATCCGCGAGGAGAACCGAGCCGCCCTGGATTCCATGGTCTTCGCGGGCCTTTCGACGCCCCAGGAGGTGCAGCTCTTCCTTCAGCGTTACGCTGACGATACCACGGCCAATACCGTCCGACGGGGGGCCAACCAGGCGAAGCGGGACACCAATCTGGCGCGCGAGCAGGCCAACGAAGTCCGGAAAGCCGCCAACGAAGTCGCCGTCGATCCCGATTCCCTGCGCTACCTGCTTCCCTACCTGCAGCTCAATCCCCTGGCCGGGGTCGGGCCCTATGCTTGGCTGGAATCCGCCCGGTCGCGCTCCCGGGAGGCCATCTTCCGGGTGCGAGAGAGGGCGTACGCGGTGAACGCGGCCTCGGTCCCGGTCATCGTCTATCCGCAGGCCTTTATCGATTCGGTGCTGGCGCCCCTCCAGCGGGACCTCGCCGAGGCCGATACGCTCTTGTCCCGCATCGATGCCTACAACAGCGCGATCGAGCGGGAGAACCTCGCCATCGGGGTGGAAAACGAGGCCATCGGGGCGCGGAACGTCGAGGTGGAGCTCTACAACAAAGGGGTGGAATTCCGCCGGGACGCATTGCGGAAGGGCGTCGTGACCCATCCGGATTCCCTGGAAGACGCGATCCAAACCGCCCAGCCCGGCGACACCATCCTCATCGGTCCCACGACCCTTCCGGTGAGGCTGCAACAATTCACATCCGGCACCCAGGAGAATCCCATCGTCATCCGGGGTTACCCCGGGCGGAAAACCATCCTGAAGCCGATCGGCGCGACGAACGAGATTGGAAACCTCGACAGCATCAAGTTCGTCCGCTTCGAGGATCTGGTGTTCCGGGGCGCGTCGAGCAGCGGCATCAAGCTCACCAACGAGTCGCGCGACGTCGAGTTCCACCGCTGCCTGTTCGACAGCAACGGGGTCTGGGGCATCGACGCCACCGACAGCGACCTGAGGCTCAAGGATTGCGAGATCCTCGCCAACGGCGGCGGCATCCGCGTGGCCGCCACGCCCGGGTCCGACGTCAGGATGGAGCTGGAAAACGTGCTGATCGCGCGCAATGGCAGCGGGGGCGGCATCATGGCCGTGTCGCCCATGGGACGCATCGCCGGCTCCACCATCGCCGACAACGCCGGCGACGGGCTGCACATCGAATCGCACCAGCGGAGCCTCGCGGTCGAGAACACCATCCTGAGCGGGAACTCCGGGTACGGGGTCTTCCGCGAACGCACCACCATCAATCCCACCGGATTGAGCATGAAGAGCTGCGATCTGTGGCAGAACCGCGTTCCCGAGGATCCGGACGACGATTGGTACCTGGTGAACCTGGATTCCGCCGTCGCCCAGGAGTTGCGGTCGGGCAACTTCTCCGACAACCCCTTGTTCGTCGACCCGGCGGCCTATGACTACAATCTCCGCCCGGAGAGCCCGCTTGTCACCTACGAGAAATCCCCGCCCTTCGTCGTGATCGGGTACCGCCGGAAGCAGTAGGCCCTGGCGGGCTTACTGCCTCAGGACGCCGAAGCGGTAGGTCTTGCCCTGGCTCAGGGCATAGGGCTTGCCGGCGTTGTCCTCGGCCCGGCTGGACAGGTTGACCCGCGCCAGGTAGGCGCCGGTGCCGGCCTGGGTCTGATCGTGGGAGCGCGTGTTCCAGGCCAGGCGCAAGACGAACCGGCCCTTCTCATCCTTGCGGAACAGCGACGGGCGCGGTCCCGGCAGCCCCTTCTCGTCCAGGCCGAGCTGCTCGTTGGTGATGGTCCCGGAGACGCTGTTCACGAACCCGCCCAGGTTGGTGAAGATGGAGACGTTGAAGGTCACGGCGCGGTCGGTGACGATGGTGATGCTCGGGGCCCCGGGCCCGTCTCCCGGCGCCGTCGGATTCCCGCAGCGGATCTGTCCCTGCGAGCAATCCAGCACCGCGCCCCGGCGATCGCTGCCCAGCACCGGAGTCAGCACGGAGTCGGCCCCGACCGAGTAGAACACGAAGTCGGCGGCATTGGGCCGCGCCTGCCCCTTGTCGTAGCCGCGGTCCAGGGATAGGAGCAGGACGGGAGGCTTGGGCACCGTCTTGAGCCTCAGGGGCACGGGGCGGTTGAGGGCATGGGCCCGGTTGCCGTAGGCGTCCGTCAGGGGGCCGGCCGGATTGATTTTCAGGGAATCGCCCTCGGCCGGGGCCTGGGCGCCCAGGTTGGCCACGACGATGCGGAAATACCGGCTGTCGGCCAGATCGGAGCCGGAGAGGACGGCGAGGGTGACGGGCGCGCCGCCGGCCTGCTTGATGAGCTGGAGGGTGGACCCGAGCAGGGTGGAGGGGCCGACCTTCTCCGAGAAGGCGATGAACAGGGTATCGTCGACGATGTCGAGCTTCTCCTGGACCCTGGCGCTGTCCAGCAGCGGGCCGACGGAGTCGGCCACCGGGAAGGGCAGGGCCTGGGGCGGGATTTCCGGGGTGGCCGGGTCGAAGACATAGGCCGTTCCGAGGGCATTGCTGCCCGCATAGGTGGTCAGGCCGTCGGGGAAGGGGGAGGACAGGGCCACGGTCACCCGGCGGGGATCCGCCGGATCGAGGGTGATGCCGGTCCGGATCATGCGCGTGTTCTGTCCCGGCGCCGGCCAGGACAGTGCGATGGAATCCGGGGCGGCCTTCAGCTCCTTGCCGAAGCGGAGGCGCAACCCGTCCACGCGGCCGAACCCGTTGTCGGCATGCACCGAGGCCGACTGCACGGCATCCGGGGAGAAGGTGAAGTAGATCTTGGCCCGGGAGACGGGCAGGATGTTCTCGGTGACGGGCGAGACCGTCAGGGAGCCGTTGTCGACGGCCCGCAAGCCCGTCACGTACACCACGACCTCGCCGGCCGCGAGGGAGAAGGCGGTCTGCGGGTCCGCGTCGGCGAGGGAGCCGTATACCGCCAGGCCCGCGGAGGGCTCGATGCGGATGGCGGTGGTCTTATCCGCGAGCTTGACGTCCGCGGTCTTGCCGGCCCGGATGGTCACCGGCAGGCGCTCGCCCGCCGTCCCGCGCAGCTCGGCGTCCGGGTTGTACGCGGCGATGTCGGAATAGAGGATCCACAGGCGATCGCGGGGCTGGCCCACCTTCAGGTCGGCCTTGTCCGGGGTCTTGCCCGTCACCGAGGCCTCGAGCTCGAAGATCTGATCGAGGTCGCCGTCGGTCACCCGGGCCCGGAACGTGGCGATGCCGTTGGAGTCCGTGGAGGCGTTCACGACCGCGCCGGGCGTGGCCGCGCCTTCCATGTCGCCGATGGCGGGGTGGTTGCTCTTGATGGAGACCTGCACCCCCGCGCCCACCGCATTGCCGAAGACGTCCTGCACCTGCACCTTGACCGCGTAGCCCTGGCCCGGGTCGATGACCGGCGCGGATCCGGGGCTCAGGATCTTGGACGGCGGGTCCTGGAAGGTGACCTTCTCCGGGTCCCCGGGCAGGATGCGGATCCCTTCGCTCACCCCGTAGAACGCCTGGGTGTTGGTGCCCGCCTTCCAGATGCCGGAAGCCGCCACGTATTCCAGCCCGCCCTGGGGGACCTTGGTGAACATGACGTTGGAAATCGAGGACCCTTCGATCCTGTCGATGGCCAGCTTGACGGGCGGCGTGCCCGTCGTCACCAGATCGTTGCCCGAGTTGAGGTTCACCTCCACGGGCGCGATGGGGTTGGTGAACGGCGTCCCGTCCAGGCGTTGCGGCGTGATCCGCAGGCGCACGGGCTGGCCTACCTTGACGGAGGTGAGCCTGGTGTTCGCGGTCGCGTCGAGCACCTCCACCAGGAACTTGTAGTTCAGCTTCCGCCAGGGGAGGAAGCCCACGTTGGTGGTGGCGACCTTGCCGTTCCCGGCGGCGCCCTCGAGGATGGCCTCGAAGAAGGCGACGGAATCGTTGGCCCCGAGGGCCGGGAAGCCGGTGACCGTGACGGTGTTGGGTCCCATCCGCAGGTCCGTGGAGGGGATGGGAACGTCGGCGGGGGTCGGGACGATCAAGGTGGCTGCGCCTCCGAAGCCGTTCAGGTTGACCGGGATGGAGCGGACCAGCTTGAGGTACTTGATGCGCAGGCCCGACAGGGATCCGGTGGTGCCGGGAGCCGCCGCGAGATCGAAATTCAGCGTGGCCGAGGTCCCGTTGAGGATGACCGGGGCCAGGGGCTTGACGAGGATGTCGTCGGCGTGCCGGTCCGAGGAGGGGATGGCCCCCAGGTCCGCCACCTTGCCGTCGGAGTTGTAGATTCCGGCGGCGGGCCAGCCGGCGTTGCGAACCAGGCGCTGCACCACTGTGTCGTCCCAGTTGGGGGAGAGGAAATCCGGGCTCGCGGGGTCGGTGGACTTGAACTTGATTTCATACCACCGGATGTTCGCGGACGCCGGGAAGGCCTCGGCCGCGGTCCCGACGATGGCGCCGCCGGGGAGGTTGACGCCGTTGATGACCGTGGGGACGGCCACCGGGCCCGTGGACAGCGGCACCATGATGTCGACGGTGAAGTTCTCCTGGGCCACGTTGCCCATCTGGTTCATGATGCGCACGGACCGGAAGAAGCGGATGGTGGTGTCCTTGACCACCTGCGTGTTGGTGGCCGTGTCGCGGAGCTGGGCCTGCACCTTCTGGCTGTCGGCCTTGGGCGGCTCGGTCTGGGCGGCGTAGATGCAGTGCTTCATGCGGTTCACGAAGAACGGATCCAGGATGTGGAAAGGGTTCTGGAACACGGGCTCGCCGCTGTAATACTCGAAAGGCTGGGCGTAGATGTTGTTGAAGATGAGATGCTGGGCGCCGGGACGGTAGCCGCCCGCGAAAATCGTGAAGTTGTGCCAGAAGGTGTTGTTGTAGATGGAGACCGGGCTGAGCATGACGTCCTTGAAGAGGAAGCCGCCGCCGGGGTGGTGCTGGCCGTCCTGCATCGCCTTCACGGCGTTGGCGGCCGCCGTCGTGGCGTGATGGTTCTCATAGATGAGGTTGTAACGGGCGGTGGAGCCCAGGTCCCACTTGGATTCGAAATAGAAGGCCCACACGTTGTGGTGGACGCGGTTCTTCTCGAACAGGTGGTTGCCGGTCTTGCCGAAGCCGGACAGGGGCACGATGTTGAACTTCTCGAGATCGGCGGGGTTGAAGTTGGCGAAGACGCCCCCCTCGTTGCGGTCCTTGACGGCGATGCCGAAGAAGGCGTTGGAGATGTCGCAATTGCGGATGGTGATGCTGCCGGACAGGAACAGGGCGATGCCGCCGTTGCCGTGGAACAGGGGAAAGAGCTGGCCGTTGCAGGTCACGCCGTCGCCCCAGACGCTCGGCCACGAGAAGGGGGCCGAGCCGCCGCCGTCCACGGCGATGCCTTCGACGGTGACGTTGCGGGCGCGGATGATGCGGAGGGCGCCGTTCTGGTCGAAGTCGATCTCGCCCTGGTTGAGCGCGTCCTGGCAGGTCTTGGGATTCTGGTGGGTGACGTCCTTGTAGCGGATGATGGGCTTGCTGAGGCTGGCCGGA
This sequence comes from uncultured bacterium, assembly GCA_966238865.1. GTDB lineage: Bacteria > Fibrobacterota > Fibrobacteria > UBA11236 > UBA11236 > CBILQL01. Next base: position 1,591 of record CBILQL010000071.1, on the reverse strand, counting down.
TTGGCGGAGCGCAGGGTGAGGCCGTGGCGGTTGCTGTCGATGGTGACCTGCTCGGGGTAGACGGCGGCATCGAGGATTTCCACGATGTCGCTCTTGCCGGCCTTGTCGACGGCCGCCTGGATGGTGGAAAAGGCGCCCCGCCCGTCCTTGGACACGGTATAGGTCACCGCCGAAGCGGAGCCCAGGAAGGCCGAGAGGATCGGCAACAAGAGCTTGAGGCCGAAGCCGTTGAGGAAATTCTTCATCGCCAGTCACTCCTTGGCGGTCGGGAAATGCGGATATGGACCCACCCGAGCCCCTTAGTGATTTTCGTCGGGGAGAGGGTTCGGGCCGGCGGGGCGAAATGCCCCGGTTTGAAGGGGTTGGGGACTGGTCGCCGGGTCTACGGAATCCCGGCCTGCGGGGAAGCCTCGGCGGGCCGGGAAAGGCCCGCCAGCCGGTTCCTAAGCGGAATCAGGGAAGGAGTCGGGCTGCCCGACCCAGGGCGTTGCGGTACTGGGCGTCGGCGGAACCGGCCGCGGGAATCCGCCAGACGGGGGTCCCGTTCCGGAACAGCTGCTTGTCCATGGCGGCCGACCCCCTGGCCGAAGGCTTGGAAATCACCCCTACCGCGAGCTTGGGGTCGGCAAGGACATTGGGGAATTGTCCGCCGATGGCTGCGAAGCTCAGCATGGCGATGGACTGCTTGTAATAGAACTTGTCGTCCTGCAGCTCATTGGTCCCGAAGTATTCGGAGGAATTGCCGGTGACATAGTACAGGACCTGGGAATCGGCGACCTTGCGGGTGTAGGAAGTGTCCTTGGATCCCAGCACGGCGACGGACCAGATGGCGATGTTGTCGAAGGAGCCGCGGGTGTCCACCACCGACGTCCCGGCCTTGTTGTAATGCGACATCTGGGCGGCTACCAGGGCCTTGTTGGTATTGGCGTAGTCCGTCAGGGTCTTCTGGGTGTTCTTGCAATAGGCGATGGCGCGGGCATCGTTGAACCAGAGGGCGTCCATGCCGATGCGCCAGGGGGTGCGGATGCCGTCGCTGAGCATCCCCAGGCCCTGCTCGGGCTTGCTGCCCGCCTGGCTGGCCTGGCCGCCGTTGGGGTTGCACCAGTCCGGGGCCTGGCCCTTGGAGTAGTGGGGCACCTTGGACAGCACGGAATAGCAATCGTCGATGACGGCGGTGAAATCCACTTCCTTCTGGTAGGCGTTGAAGACCTTCAGCCAGGCGGTGGCGAAATAGCTGGGATTGAGGTTGTTGACGCCGTCGCCGCCCCAGTTGTCCCCCGGGAGCAGGTGGTTTCCCGATACCATGTTGGCCTTGATGGACTTGATGATGTCCATGGCGCGGCTGTTGTAGGTGATGCCGTTCTTGTTGTAGCTCTGCCAGAGCGAGGCCTTCTGGAGCTCGTCCGCGAAGACCAGGGCCAGGCCGATATCGAGGTCGGCGTCGGTGGCGGCGCCCTGGCTGCCGTTGGGCAGGGACCATTTGAAATAGGACTTGCGGCCGTTGTCCCACATGTTGGCGTTGGCGGCTTCGAATATCCGGTTGAAGGTGGCCTGGTCGTTGAGGAGCACGGAGAGCAGCATCCCGTACCCC
>CBILQL010000070.1:0-11740 GCA_966238865.1 uncultured bacterium | reverse complement strand
GACCTGGGCGATCCGGGTTGCCGGCGTCTTCAACAGAGGGTAAAGCCATGGGGCGCTCCGACAAGGTATGACGCTAATTTAGGAATTCCCCGCTCCTGGTATGGTTGTTGCTTGCTTCTCGCTCCGCTGAATGGCGAGAAGGATACCGATTCCATTCAAATCGCGCTATGCCTGGGCGGCATGCCTGTACCTAATGTACGCATATCTCATCCATATCCCCTCTTGGGCCTGGGCTTCGTTCTTCTTGCCGGCAGGAGCGATCGCCGTCATCGGCCGCCTGTCCGGCCTATGGGAAAGGCTACGTCCCAAGGTCGCCGAAGCTCCCGGCTTCCGTCGCGGACTGCCGGTACTCGCTGCCGACCTTGCCTTACTGGCCGTTCTCCAACAGGGATTCATCCAGGCCCGAATCGAATCGGATCGCGGGAATATTCCGGGGGTGATCCTGTGCCTGGCTTTCGTGACACCGCTCCTCGCCCTGATGGCGCGAACGCTGGTGTTGGAAGCGGGAATCGGACTGGCATCCAGACGATGGAAAAACCGGAGAGATCCGGTTCTTCCCGGAACCCGTGCCTCGGAATGGAAAGAGAACTGATGGAGATGGACTTGATGTGGTATCCGAATTGCTATGACTTGGAGCGACAACCAGGAGAGATAAGGTGAAAGCGACTTCCAGGAACATGAAATGGACGATGCCTGCGGCTGCCTTGGCCCTGGCAATCGCAGGGTGCGCGAAGAAACCCGCGCCAAGCCCGGTAGATCCGACTGTGCGGGAAGAAATCCCGGCGCCCCCCTACCGCCCCGCCCCGGATGTTTCCGACGTGGAGCTTCGCAGGCAGCGCATCATGGCGGAAGCCAGGGAGGTGTTCCAGACGATTTACTTTTCCCTGGACCAGAGCGCCTTGGACGCCAAGGCCAAAAAGATCCTGGCCGGGATCCGCAAGTTCATGCTGGAGCATCGTGAGGTCTCCTTCACTGTCGCGGGCCATTGCGATGAGCGGGGAACCGAAGAATACAACCTCGCCCTCGGGGAAAAGCGCGCACGGGCCGTCATGCGGTACCTCGCCGATCTCGGCGTTCCCCAATCCAGGATGAAAACGCTGAGCTACGGCGAAGAGAGGCCGGCTTCGGAAGGCAGTTCGGAAGCCTCCTGGGCCCTGAACCGCCGGGCGGAATTCATTCCGGAGTTCCGGTTCGAAGTTTCTTCCATCCGACCCTAGCAGGCATGCCTCTCATGGCCGGGAGACCTCCCAACAAGAAGCCGGCGCGGACCATTCCGGGCGTTTCCGGGATGGCCCTGCTGCTGGCATTGGCATCCTGCGCAACCACCTCCCATGACCCGCTTCATTCCAGGACGCTTCCAGAGGAAAAACGCTATGAATTCCTGGTGACCCGTGGATCCGACAACTCCCCCGTAATCCGTGACGCCTTCATCGATGGCCGGGTCATCCGGGGGATGCCTCGGGAATGGGTCTTGGAGCTCTATGGGCGGCCGGACGGAGTCCTGGACAGCGGATGGGAATATCGGGACAAGGGCGGGAACCTCCTGCTGGGAATAATCTTCGACCAGGATACCGTGGATTCGGTTGTCACGGTCCACCGGGCCGGCGATAAGGTGGCCGAGCACCCGAAGCAAGGCCGGCAGTAGACTGACGCGGTTTACTTTCCGGAACTTCCGCCGGCGGCCCGCCCGGTTTCGCGCCCGCGCGCGTCTTTTTCCAGACCACCCCCGAAGCGCACCCCCGAAGGGGAGATTGCCTTGAGGGCGGTTCCGGAAGTCGCCCTCTTGCTGGCGGCGGGAAGGGCCGTCGGGACGGCATCGCGCTTGAGCAGATATTCCATCCCGCCCCAGAGATGGTAGAGGAACACCGAATCCGTCTTGGCCGTGTAGGAGGGAGTGACGTGGCCTATGGCCGTGGTCCAGGCCCTTCCGCCCTGGTATTCGCAATACCAGCTCATGGGATGATCCGCGCCCGGATTCTTTCCATAGGACGTTTCATCCACCTTGACGAGGATGTGCATGGCCGGATCCCTGGCCGCGCGCGGATTGGCGCGGAACCCGTAGATCTCGTCCTTGCGTTGCCAGCGCCTGGGCATGTCCCGGGTGGAAGGATCCAGGGTGTCTTCCACGACGATGGTATGGACGGTATTGGAATCCCCCGGCAGGCTCTGGAAATAGGCGCCCCCGATAATCTTGCCGTAGAAGGCCCAATTCATCTCGGCATCCAGGGCCGCATGGATGATCTGGGCGCCGTTGCCGGCCTTGAACCACTTCTCGAAAGCGGTTTGCTGCGCATCGTTCAGGAAGTCGCCGGTATTCTTGAGGAACACCACGGCTTTGTAACGCGCGAGACCCGTATCCGAGAAGGCAGATCCGTTTTCCGACGCATCCACGATCAGACCTTTGGCCTCGTAGAAGGATTTCAAGCCATTGCGGCTATCGATGATATTGTTCTCGCGGGTGCCGGCCGTCTTGGTGAACATGAGGATGCGATCGGAAGCGGATGCCGCAGAGGCTGAAGCGGCTGCGGAAATTACAAAGGCCGAAGCGAGGCCGACGGCCGTGGATGACAGGAAACGGAAAAGCATGATGGACTCCCCCCAATCCGGGAAAATGTAATCGCACAATGCGCCGCCGTGGCAAAGACGGCAACGGAATTTTCACGGAAATCGCGGTTCCGACAGCCCCCTCCTCCGGCGGGACCTAGATTCACGGAGCCGACGGATCGGGCTATTCCTCAATCCTGCATGGGACAGATTGAATCCTTTCGATCAGAAACGGAGTCTCCTATGAAGCCGAATATTGGCAGCCACAACGTCCTGGTGGTTCCCGCTTTGGTCGGGATGTTGATGGGCCTTCCCCGGGTGGCCAACGCGGCCCCCGTCGATGATGATTTCAAAGCCAGGTGCGATGCCCCCGGTGTCTTGAAATGCCTGGGATTCGATACCGACGCCGGCCTGGAAGGGAAGCAGGGCGGGGCGAAAGTCGATAAAGAGACGAAAGCCTCGGGAGCCGGTTCCATGTTCGTGGACATCGGTCCATCGGCGAGCTCGGCACCGGGGAACGTGGTCGTGAAATTGGGCGCCGATTTCAAGGAAGGCTCTTCCCTGTTCCTCCAATGGCGCCAGCGATTCACCCCTTCGATGGTGTCGACCGATCTGGGCGGAGAGGGGTTCAAGCAGATCGTCATCTACGATGCCCAACCGGGAGGTAACGTGGAAGTCGCCATGCTCAATCTGCATTATTCCGGTTACCCATCCTTCTACACGGCCATGGGAGCGAGCTATTTCGAGAAGAAATTGACCGGCGGCGACGTCACCCGCCAGTGGCATGGCGATACCGTGATCTGCACGGAAAAGGACAAGAGCAAATGCATGAAATACCTGCCGGACCAATGGATGACGTTCTATTATGAGCAGCAAATCGGCAAATGGGGACAGCCCAACAGCACCGTCAAGGTCTGGTGGGGAGGGGAAAACAAACCCCTGACGCAGTTCATCGATATCAGCGACTACACCTTCAAAAGCGAGAACGCGAACAGCGCCTATAGGACGATTTGGATCGGCCCCTATTCCCTCGGCCGGTCCGGTTCCGGTTTCGCGCATGCTTCGACCTGGATTGACGAGTTCATCATCTCGAAGGAACCGATCAAGGCGCCCTTGGCGAATACCCCCACCCGTCTTCTCCCATCGGAAGGCAAAGCCGGCGGCAGCGGCTTGAAAATCCAATCCACCCCCTTCGATTCGAAAATGATCATTTCCTTCCCCAATGCCGATCACGATGCGGAGGTTTCCGTCTTCGACATGCGCGGCAACCTGGTGAAGGATTTGGGCCGCGTCCAAGCCGGCCATATCGATTGGGATGCCGACGGAGTGGGAAAGGGCGTCTACCTGGTAAAGGTGGATAATCGCCGGGAAATCCTATCCAAGAAGATTTCCATCCTGAAGTAACCGCTATGATGAACATTACGTCAGGGGACAAGGCGACAGGAAATAGGCCGGGCCTGGCCGGATTCCTTCCATCCCTCTTTTCCCTTCTCGCTTTCCTGATGGTGCCGAATCCTCGGGCGCAATTGAAAAAACATCCGGCATTCGAATTCCAAAGCATTTCCAATCCCGGGATAAACCAGGGCATTACGGGTTTGGGTCTGTTTCCGGACGGCAGAATGGCCGTGGTGACGTTCCGGGGCACGATGGATAAGCCCGCCTATAGCGCCAACCCGACCTTCGCAAGGCCGTCTTACGGCGCGGTCTTTATCATCGAAAACGGCAAGGCTACCAGGATCTACGATAAGATCCTGGATGCCATGGGGGTGCTGGTGCATGAGGGCGCCCTGTATGTGACGGATCAGAACCGGGTCATCAAGTTCACCGAGCAGAACGGGACCTGGAGCCAGGCTACCTTCCTGGATATCCCTTCCGGCGACGGGTATTTCGAATACTCGTTCGGACCCGTGGCCCCCGGCGACGGGTATTTCTATTTCGGCAACAGCAACCATACCGAGCCTCCCGTCGGGTACATGATCAAGCAGAATTTTCCGGATAGGGGCACCATCATACGGGTACCCGTTCAGGGCGGGGAGTACGAAGTGTATGCCAAGGGCATCCGCATGCCCAACGGCATCGGCCTGGGCCCCGACAACAGCATCGTCATCACCGAAAACCAGGGCGTTTGGCGGCCATCCAGCGTGGTCAATTATATCCAGAAAGGAAAGCATTACGGCTATGCGCATACCGTCGCGGAACGTGATTCGATCGCCGAAATCGCTCCCAGCACCATCCAGCTCCCGTACAAGACAATCAGCACTTCGCCCACCCAGCTCATGAAGCTGGATGCCGGTCCCTTCAAGGATCATCTGATCTTCGGCGATTGGCCCTCCGCCGGACTTTACCGGGCCCACTTGGATCCTATCGTGGACAGCAAGGGGTCGCCGACCTTCCAAGGATCATGCTTTTATCTGACGTCCGGAAACGCCCAATCCGCCCTCAGGATGATCAAGGACCCGGGAAAGAACGAATATTTCGTGGCCAATATGTCGAACTACGGCTTCGGAAGTTTGCAGAAGCTCAAATACAATCCTTCAGCATCGTTTTTCGAAATGCTGGCCATCCGCGCGCGTAGCGGGGGCTTGGAAATCGAGTTCACCCAGCCGGTGGGAAGCGGGGCGGAAACCGCCGGCAATTATACCCTCGAGGATTGGAAATACGACTATTCGGCATACAAGAAGAATACGAAGCTGTACTACTATCCGGACATCGTTCCCTCGGGCTTGAGCGTTTCCAAGGTGCAGGTCTCCGACGACCGGGCCAGGGTGTTCTTGACGGTGGACGGGATGGAGGAGGGAAGCGTCATCCATGTAGCCCTCGGCAGCATCACCTCCCAATCGGGAAGCGCTTTGGTGTACAAGGACGGATGGTACACCCTGAACTATTTCTCGAAGGTGGCCTTCAGCCCGACACCCACCTCCATTCGGGAGGCCGGAAGGAAGCCGGTAGTCGCCTCCGATTTATCGGTCAACCTTCGTTCAGGCATCGTCTCCTTCGCATGGACCCGCGAATATTCTTCTTTGACCATTTGCGACCTCAATGGATCGGTGAAAAAAATCTTCGACGTGAGCGGCCGGAAAATCCTCCTATGGGAGGGCGCTTCGGAATACAAGGGTCTCCATCTGGTGAAGTTGCAGGGCAAGAAGACCTCAGCCGTCAGGAAGGTGATTTTCTAGCGCTTGGTCTATAGATTAGATGCCCTTCTGAAAAACGTCGCGCTGGCGGCGATTTCCGTCATCCTCCTGCTGTGCGGCCTCGAAGGCCTGGCATACCTGTTCCGGGTCGAGCCATTGGCTCTTTCCCGCGACAACATGATGGGATTTTCTCCAGGCTCTCCCCTCTTTGTCGCCTCTCCCACCGATCCGGGGATGCTCACCACCGCTCCGGCCAAATCAAAGCCGTTCAATGCCCAATCCTTTTCCAGGGTCAAAGGGCCTGGCACCAAGCGGATTTTCTGTCTGGGGGGCTCCACCACTTACGGGCACCCATTCGATGATCGGGCTTCGTTCTGCAATTGGCTCAGGCAAATGCTGCCACAGGTCGATACATCCACCCGCTGGGAACTGATCAACGCGGGAGGGATTTCCTACGGCAGCTATCGCATCGCTGAAATGATGAAGGAGTTGGCCCAATATGAGCCCGACTACTTCATTCTCTATTCGGGCCATAATGAATTCCTGGAAAGCCGGTCATACTTCCATTATGCCCGCTTGCCGCCACCCATCCGATGGCTTACTGGGGTCTTGGAGCGGACCCGGGGATATTCCCTGTTGGTGGACGCCTATTGGAAATTCCGGGGACCTGGGCCTGGGCAGAATTCGAAATTTGTCATGTCCGGCGAGGTTAAAGCAATTTTGGACGATAGTTACGGCCCCAAGGACTATACCCGGAACGATACACTCTCCAGACAGATCATATCCCACTACCAGGCATCGGTCGCGAGAATCGTCGGCAGGGCCAAACAGGCTGGTGCGGGAATCCTCCTGGTGTCAACGCCCTCCAATCTCCTCGATTGCGCCCCTTTCAAAAGCGGATTTTCCGCGGGTTTGACCCCGGAGCAAAGGCAGAGCGCGGAGTCCTCCTTCCAGGCCGGCATGCGTTTCTTCCATGAGGCCCGCTATGATTCGGCGATATGGGCATTCGAATCGGGAATCAAGGTCGACGGCCGCCATCCGGAAATGCTTTATAACCTCGGCAAATCCTACCATCAATCCGGGGATTTTCAGAAAGCCTATGCGTATTTGACCCGGGCCAGGGACGAAGACATCTGCCCTCTGAGAGCGTTTTCGCAACAACCGGAATGGTTGCGCCGGATTGCGCGGAAGGAGGGCGTGCCCTATTTGGATTTCAATGCTGTCCTGGAGGAGAGGCTCCGGGAAAGGGAGGGACATCGGCTTTTGGGGAAGCGGGATTTTTATGATCATGTCCATTTGACCGTGGAAAACCATGAGCTTCTCGCCGTAAGCATGGTGGAAAAATTGGCCGAGGTCGGTTTCGTAAGGCCATCCGCCGACTGGAAATCCATGCTTCCGCAGGTGTCGGAAAAAGTCATGGCGAGCCTTGATCGACGGGCTTTCGGCTTGGCCATGCATACCTTGGCCAAAACCCTGAACTGGGCCGGAAAGCATGACGAAGCGGTGGCGGCGGCGGAAAGCGCCCTTGCCGTGGTGGATGACGATGTGCAGGCGCTCGGCAGCGCGCTCTATATCGGAACCGCCTTCCAACGGAAAAGGATGCTGGACAGTGCCATCGCCTATTACAGACTCGCCCTTCGGCTCGATTCGAACAACCTGGAAGCGAACCGATTGGCGGCCAATGCCTATCTTCTGCAGCAGGCTTTCGAAGAGGCCAGGCTATTCCTCGAAAAGGCCCTGTACTTATCGGGGAGTTCGGATCCGGACTTGCTCCTGAAAATGGCTCAGACCTGGATATTCGAAAAGCATCCTGAAAAGGCCGTCCCATATTTTGAGCGTCGGGCATCCCTGGTTCCCCAGGATCCGAAAGCGCAAACCGATTTGGCCTATTCCCTATTGCAATCCTATCAAATCGACCAGGCCGAGCAGGTGCTCCTGGCCATCAACCGGCACTTCCCGAAAAATGCGGATGGCTGGTCGGGAATGGGTGAAGTCATGATGATGAGGCGGCGACCCGCCGAGGCGTTGAATTTCTTTTACACCGCGGTCCAATTGGATCCATCCAACCCCCGTCATCGGTCGCATCTGGATAGAATCCTGGGCGGCAGGACGGAATAAAGGATCGGAAGTGAATTGCCGATGCGCCATTGCACGGGGGATGCTGGCGTTTATCGTGTATTCTGCATCCGAATCGGGCGCCCGATGGATCAAGACCGTGGATCTTCCCGGGGGAAGCATCCAGGATTATTGTTCGATTGATTCCAGTCTATTTGTGGCGATAGGCGGCAGGATTTTCCGCTCGGAAAATGATGGCGTCTCATGGGCACCCATGGCCTCCCCCGAAGGGAACAGGGAAGTCTATTCGATCGAAGCGCTGGATGGAACTCTCCTGGCGGGGACTTCGGATGGAGTGTACCAGGCATCTATTGAAAACTTGCACTGGAAGATTTTCAACCGTCCCGGTTTTTCCCGTTCCCCCGCCCTATCCATTTGGACCTACCTGGGATACATCTATATCGGGTCCGAAGGCGTCGTTTACAAGTCCATCGACCAGGGAAAAACCTGGGTGGAAACGAAAACCGGACTGCCCCAGGATGCCCGTATTACCTGCTTTGCGGGCATCGTGAAAATTGCCGTGGCCGGAAGCGAAAATCACGGTGTTTTCATCACCGAATCCGTGAATTGGATCCCACCGCCCGATTTGGATAGCGGCAGTCATCATATCCGGGATTTGGAAGTCTTCGGCAACAAGGTATATGCCGTCACCACCCAAGGGGTCATGGAGTCCGCCAATCTCGGTGCCGATTGGGATCCGAGTCCCCTGACCTTGCCGAACATCACCAGTTTGCTTGGGAATGGAGGCGATTTGCTTGCAGGAACAGACCAGGGCATCCGCATTTCCTCCGACAAGGGGAAAACCTGGAAAGCCATGAACGAGGGTATGCCGGAAAACGCCGCGATCCAATCCCTCGAAATATTGGGCGGAAGCATTTTCGCTTCCACCGAAACGGGGGTCTGGAGGATGAGCACCCCCCCGGTGGGAATCCTTGTCCTTCCAGGTGGAAGCTCCCCGGCCCCTCCCCGTCTGCTCGGCCGGCAAGGCGCCCGAACCAATCGAGAATTCACCATGCCCCGCGCAGATCAGGTCGATGTCCAACTTGTAGATTTTTTAGGCCGCACGATCTGGTACAGGAAGGGAAACCGCCTGCGGGCTGTTTCCCTCCGTAATCAGCCGCACCTCATTCGTAGAAACTGAGGCTCTTCAGCGTCCACCCTTGGGCGGAGAGCTCATCGTACCGCTTCCGGAAATCCTCATAGGACCAGTTGTAGACCTGATATTCGCTCGCGGTGCCCGGCTTGACGACCGCGAAATACGCCGGCTGCTGCCCTGGAACCCTGAGCACCTTGAGGGAGCTGAGGCGATAGCCTTCGTTCCATTTCTGATCGTACCAGGACCGATAGTCGGCATAGGCATAGTTGTACACCTGGAATTCGGCGGACGAGGAGGGACGGACCACGGCCGTATACCGGATTTGATTGCCCATGACGTACGGCTCCAGGAGGAACAGCCGGTAGCCTTCGATCCATTTTTGGTCGTACCAGGCGCGGTATTCCTCATAGGTGGCATTGTAAATCTGGAATTCCGCCGTGGTGGAAGGACGGAATACCGCCGTGTAGCGGGGAGTCCCGTCCACCACCGAGATGCTCAAATCATGGAGGCGGTACCCTTCCGTCCATTTCGTGTCATAGTTCTCGCGATAGAACTCGTAGGTGGCGTTGTAAACCTGGAACTCGTCCGAGGTCGAGGGATTCCAGGTGGCGCTATAGCGCAGGACGCCTCCCCGGTTGCAGGTGCGAAGCCGGGAAAGGCGCCAGCCGGTCCCCCAGATATAGTCGTAGTTCTTCCGGGTTGGGTCGTATTCCCACATGAAGGATTGGCGCTCGTCGGCGCTCGCGGGGGCGAATACTGCGGTCACGGCTATTCCCAAGGGGGTGACCAGGGGCTTGCGCCGCGAATCCGTGCTTGCGGTGGCGCGGACCTTGTCCGTCTGGTTCAAGGTGAACCGGATGGAGGACTCGTCGTTGCATTCCACGTAATAGCTGACGGGGTTGTTCCGCAGCGGGGTGAACGAATAGGTCCGGGAACTTCCATCGGAAAAATTGACGGGTATGCTCAAGGTGCCGATCGGACCGCATTTGTTTCCGCCGTTCGCGTTCGCGACGGCGAATTCCCCCGGATCGGCGGGAGTATCGCCGATGCCCGTGCCCTTATCGCCGTCGAAATGGTCCGTGATGTTGGCCTTGGTGTAGTCGCCGCGATCGACTTTCGCCTTGATGGAATCGCCGATTTCCGCCGACGTCCCGTACATGTTCCAATGCGTATGGGCCAGGCTGAAGTAATGGCCCATTTCATGGGTCAGCAATTGGGGCCAGATGGCGTTCCTTCCCAGCAGGTTGGCGCCTTTCGGATACCGCACGTACTTGTGATCAAGGCCCGACCAGGCTCCGGCGGGCAAGGCGTTTCGCGGATTTCCATCGGCATCGGTGTAATTGTACCAGGCGTATTCGGCATCCCTGAAGTAGACCACGTCCACGTTGCCAAGCTCATCGGCGAATCTCCTTTGGGCCACCACGTTGGCATTATTGACGAAATCGTCCACCCCGTTCGGTGGAAGGGGCAAAACCAGGCTGCCGCCCTGGATGGGGAAATCCTCGTTCAACTGGGAGCTTTTCACCTCCACGATGTCCGATTTCGGGTTGAACAGGAAATTGAACCCCGTCTGGCTCCAGGAATCCTTCAGGAATCTCATGGCCTTGATGACGGAATCCCGGTTGAAACCCGTCTTGTACAGGTCCGTGGTGTGCCCGCTGCTGCCGTCGGATCCGACGACTACCGCGACCACGCGGATGTCCAGCATCTGGCCTTCGGCCTTCATATTGTCCAGGTGGTGGGTGCCGAGCCCGGTTGGGACATTCAGGACGATTTTGAACACCAGGTCATGGTAGGTCTTGTCCTTCATGGCGGCGACGACCCAATCCGGCGTCGTGAAGGTGAGGGTATGCCATTGGTTCGAGGCCAGGGAGGCGAAGCCGTTGTACCCCATGTACTGGCTATAGACTCCCAAGGACGGGCAATCGATGTACATCCCCGCATCGCCTTTCCAACTGGTATTCGGAGGATAGGCCGGGAGCATCAAATCGATCGACACCCGATTGATGGATCCGGACATGGAAACCGCCGAGGACGTGTAAACAGAATACCCGCTGGGAGCCACCGCCAGGGAGTAGGTGCCCTGGGATGCGGTGGTGCTCAATGCCGTCGATCCGACATTTGCGCTCCAATAATTCGTGCTCTCGAAATTCGTGATGAATCCGAGCGGAGCGCCGAACCCCTGCGCGATCATCCCGAATGACATGGCGACCATTGCGTGCACCCTTGAACGAAGGCCCATTTTCCGTAGCATATCTTTTCCTTTTTTTACCGGCCCGGCTTCCATGGCCGATGGATGGACATGTGGATCACGTCATGCGCAACGGAAGATATAGGCAGGTTGAGCCGGATTCGTAGCGATTATTGTTTGCCAAACTATTAATGGGCCATAACCGCGTTTCTGCCATGTCCGTCAAGATCGCAGCCGATTCGAAACCAAGCTCAGCATAAGCGAAAATCGGGACCGAATCCGCGTTACCTGCTTGCTTCGCCACGTATCAAAAGATTGGTTACGCACAAGGAGGTGTCGTCATGGGCGCTATCAAATTCGAAGGGATCGGGTCCGTCGAGGTATTGCGAGCCAATAGAAGCCTGGGAATTTCGCCCGGCGACCTGGGTTCCGTAATCCGGAAGGAGGCCGTTCGCATCCTGAAGGAAGCCGGAGGCAATCAGCAGAAAGCGGTCACCCTGGGGCTACGGCGGATGAGCAAGAACGGCCTGATCACCAGGAACGATCTCAGGCGCTTGGAAAAGCTGAACCTCATCCTCCTCCGGGCCGATGCCGGCAAACTGCCTCCCGGGAAGGCTTCGGCTGCGGTAGATGCGCTGTTCCGCGAATCGCTGGACGACC
>CBILQL010000069.1:0-11749 GCA_966238865.1 uncultured bacterium | reverse complement strand
CATCCGAACCGGCAAGACCGTGCCTGAGCTGGTCGCCTTGCCGATGTCTTCGAGGAAGGAGTAAAGCCATGCATCCTTCCTTTTCCCATAAGGGCCACAAGAAAATGAAAACTCTCCTGATTCTGGTTTTGGGCGCATTTTCCGCCGGTCCCGCCCTTGCGGGCAAGGCGGAAGACGCCGCCCGGAAGGAGCTGCGGGAATCCCTCGAGAAAGCGGAAAAATTGCGGGACCTGTTGCACGACGAGACCGCCCTGCGATGGGACAAGAAGCAGCTGTACATCCAGAAACGGGAAGCGGACAAGCAGATCCTGCTCACCTACGAGAAGGATATCGAGCGGCTTTACCAGGAACTGGCCCGGATGGAGGAGGAGATCTACTCCCGGGAAAGGACGATCGAAGAGGAAAACACCATCCTGACCCAGAAGAAAGCCGACTGGCAAAGCGTGCAGAGCGCCCTGGGCGACGAGCTCAAGAACCACGGCGAAGTCTTCTTCCAGAAGTTCCCTTTGGACCTGGAACCAAGCACCACCGGACTGAAAAAAATCCAATCCCAATACGGCACGCAGGGAAATTTCATCCCCGCCCTGGAGAGCTACGTCCTGCTCAGGAAGCATTACATCCTCAAAGGCACGGAATTGAGCATGGACAAGACCACGCTCTCCCCGGACGGGAAATCCGCGCATGAAATGACTCTCGGCCGGTTCGGAAACGTCTTCGCCTACGGCAAAACCGCGGACGACCAGATGTTCATCATCCGGCAGACGGGAAGCCTCGGCGCCAGCCGGTTCCAAACCGAGGCGGTCACCAACTCGTCCCTGAAGTCGGATCTGGACAAGGCATTCCCGGCCTGGGTGTCCGCGCGCAAGCCCACCGGACAGGTCCCCGTCGACGTTCTGCAGAATTACCAGTCCCGGGTCTTGTCCTCGGGAGGAGGGGAGCAGAGCACGTCCTCGGCTGTCGCAGCCTATATCAAGGCGGGTGGTATCACCATGTATCCGCTCATCGCCCTTCCCATATGGGCCTTGTTCCTGATTGGACTGCAAATCCGGCAGTATTCCAAGCGGCAATCCAGGGACATCAAGACGGGCGCCCTGGTCGTGGAAAAAATGGAGGTGGGAGACACCGCCCTGGCCAGGAAGATCGGCCTGGAATCCAACTCCCTGGTGAGCGAGGTGCTGCGGGTCTGCACCCCGGACTCGTCCCGCGAGGAGGCCGAGAACAAGATCGAAGGGATCCTGGTCAAGGACGAGCCCTCCATGAACAAGCACGTCAATACGATTGCCGTCATCGCCGGCGTCGCTCCTCTGCTTGGACTCCTGGGAACCGTGATGGGCATGATCACCCTGTTCGAAGCCATCACCCGCTACGGAACCGGCGATCCCCAGATCATGGCGGGCGGCATTTCCGAGGCGCTGATCACCACCGAGGTGGGCCTCACTATCGCCATCCCCCTGTTGCTGGTGCACAACTTCCTCAAGAACTGGCGGAACCGGATCAAATCCGAATTCGAGAAGAATACCATCGACATGCTCGGCTACCTCTATCCGACTACTACCCTCCAGAAGGAGCTGGACGCGCGTCATGCTTGATTTGACGATTTTCGCCCTGAAGGATTTCTTCCAGAAGGGCGGAAGCGTGATGTGGCCCATCCTGGGCACCTCCCTGGTGGTCTGGCTTCTCTGCCTGGACCGGGTGCTCTTCATACGGCAATATTCCCGCCTGCATCAGCGGGTGTTCGCGGCAATCCGATCGAACAAGGTGGCGGGCCTGGATCCTGTCGACAACCGCACCTATGGGCAGCTCGTCAGGAGGCTGAAGAACGCGGACAGGGTGGCGATTTCCCACGAGAACGTGCTGGGCGGATTCAAGATCGGCGTGAAGCAGGATTTGAACCAGCACATGAACACGATTTCCCAATTCATCCAGATAGCCCCTCTGCTGGGGCTGTTGGGCACCGTGGTCGGGATGGTGAAGACCTTTTCCGACATCATGCTGTTCGGAATCGGGAACCCCCAATTGATGGCCGAAGGCATCAGCGTGGCCATGATCACGACCGAGGCGGGGCTGGCGGTGGCTTTTCCCGCCATGCTCTTCCTGAATCACATCCAATCCCGTAAGAACCGCCTGGTGGCCATGATCATCAAGGACGTCGAATTCCTCAATGCCAATCCGGTCCTAACATGAAAAGACGGTTATGCTGAAAAAATCCCGCTTCGAAGGGGACGACACCGTCTCCGAAATCAATGTCGGACCGCTCATCGACATCGTCTTCATTTTGCTGATTTTTTTCGTCATCACCACGAACTTCACCAAGCAGACCGGGCTGGACGTGTCCAAGCCCCAGGCGAAGGCGGCGGTTTCCCTCGGCGAGAAAATCCTCCTGATTGGCATTTCCCGGGAAGGGAACATCCATGCCTTCGGCAGGCAGATAGCCATGGAGAACGTCAAGACCTTGATCTCCCAGGAGGTTTCCAAGCGTCCGGAAATGTCCGTGGTGATCGTCGCCGACAACGACGCCGCCATCGGGAAGGCGGTCATGGTGATGGATCAATGCGCCCTGGCCGGGGTTCAGAAGGTCTCCATAGCCGCGGAAAAAGAGTAGCAGAATGGTTGCCAAGCTGGGGGGCTGGACGGTCAAAATCCTGGGGACCGTGCTGATCAATCTGGTCCTGTTCGGGGTCATTCCCCTCATCCAGGTCCTCCTCAAGGACGATACGCATAAGACCGAGAGGAACCTCTCCAAGTACCAGGTCGTGATGGAAATCAAGCCCGAGGAAAAGGAGAAGCCGAAACCGAAGCCCAGGCAAATCCGCGAAGTCAATGCGGGCAGCAAGGGCTCGGACTTCAAATCCCAATCCTTCAAGTTCCAGCCGGACCTGGCCGTGGCGGGAGGAGCAGGAGTAGGCATCGGCAGCCAGGACATGGAGGTCATGGTTTTCAGCGAAAACGAGGTGGATGAGCCTCCCAGGGAGCTCAACTCTACTCCCCTGCAATTTCCCGAGGCCGCGCGCTCGGCGAGGGCGGGCGGCGACCTGGAAGTCGAAATCGTGATCGGCCGGGACGGGCGGGTGGAATCCATGAAAATCATCGAATCGCCCCATCCGAGCATCTCGCGCGAAGCCGAAAGAACCATCCCCAAATGGAAATTCCAACCGGGGAAGAACAAGGGCATACCCGTCCGGATACGGGCCGTCAAGCGCATCAAATTCAAGCTGAATTGAGTCGTGGCAATGAAAACGCAGCCTTCCCGGACATACTTCAAGGCGAAAAGGATCCTTCCGATCCTCGGCCTGCTGGCGGCTTCCCTGCAGGCCGACAAATACATCGACCTGGCCAACGAAAATTACAACAACAAGAAGTATAAGAACGCCATCGCCCTGTACAAGAAAGCCATCGTCGAAGGGGAGAATCCGGGTTTCGCCTATTTCAACATCGCGAACGCCTACTATTCCCAGGACAGCCTGGCCCAGGCGGTGGTTTACTACAAGGCGACCATCAAATTCGCCCCCGATTTTTTCCGGGGCTACCTGAACCTGGCCACGGTCTATTACTCCCTCGAAGAGTACGGGGAATGCATCGCCACCTTGAACGATGCGAAAAGGTTGAAGGAGGATTTCAACACCAATCCTTCCGTGAAGCTGCTGCTGGCCTCGGCCTATGAACGGGCGGGAGGAATCGACGCGGCTGCCGCGGAGTTCGAACGGGTCGTCGAGGAAAATCCCAATGAATACAACGCCTACCTGTCCCTGGGCGAGATTTACCGTGAGATTGGGGATTTGGAACAGGCGGTAACCTGGCTATCCAAGTATCCGGAGCATAAGGAGCGTTACGAACATGTCCTGCTCCTATTGGCGGACATCCACAAGGAATTGAAAAAAACCGACGAGGCCCTCTACTACATGAGGAAGGCCCTGGATCTGAACGAAGGCAACAAGTGGCTGGCGTTCCAGATAGCGGAACTCTACAACTCCTCCGGCAACCGGTTCGTGGCGCTGGAATTCATCGAGAGATCCCTGACGAAATTCCCCGCGTTCCAGGAACTGGCCCTGCTGGGCGGCAAGACCGCCTTCGAATTGGGAGAGTACGGGCGGGCCGAAAGGCATTTCCTGCTGGCCAAAAGCCTCGGAAGCGCGAATGCGGTCATCGGATTGGATAACCTGCGCCTGGTCAAAAAAGCCGCGGCCATGAAATAGCGGAAATTACACTGATTTCCCCTCAGGCCGCGCGCAGGATCTTCTCCATCGCCTTCCCCTTGGCCAGCTCGTCGATGAGCTTGTCCAGGTAGCGGACTTCCCGCATGATCGGGTCCTCGATGTCCTCCACGCGGACGCCGCAGACTACGCCCTTGATCAGCGAGCGCGAAGGGTTCAGCTTGGCGGCTTTCGAAAAGAAGGTTTCGAAATCCGTCCCCTTCTTCAAGTGCCCATCCAATTCCTTCTGGCTGAGCCCCGTCAGCCAGCGGATGATTTCGTCCACCTCCGCCTTGGTCCGCCCCTTCTTTTCCGCCTTGGCGATGTAATGGGGATAGACGCTGGCGACGCTCATGCGGTAGACTCTTTGCAAGGTTTTTTCGTTGGTGTCCATACCGGAAAGTTACTAAACCGGGACCCACCGACCCTATAGGGGAACCCCTCAGGGCAGCGCCGGACGCTGCCGGAAGGGTCCGGAAGCGCCCGGCGCGGGCAGGTTACTTGGGCTGGACTTCGGGGGTGGGGATGCGGGACTCCAAGGTGTCGATCTTCGGACTCTGGATGCCCAATTCCCGAATCCTTTGCAACCAGGCCCGGGCGTCCTCGGGCCGGCCCAGCCGGAGGGACATCTGGGCCAGGTAGAACATGGCGTGCACATTGTGCGGGTACAGTCGTACCGAGGCGGACAGGAATTCGCTCGCCTTGGCCGCATCGCCCGATGCGATGTAGGCCATTCCCATGTTGGAGTGGATGTTTTCGAAGTACGGGAAACGGGTAACAATCGCTTCATAGCGCTTCAGGGCATCACCCGGCCGGCCTTCCTCCATGTCCAGGAATGCCAACTGGTACAGGGCATACGGATTGCCGGGGTCGAATCTCAAGGCATAATCCAGGTGCTCCCTTGTCGTGCCGGGCCGGATCTTCCGGTTGATCAGGTACGTCGCTTTCGCGATTTGCGTATTGGCCGCGAACGCGGCTCCCAGCTTGAGGCAGGCCAGGCAGGCCGCGACCAGGATCAGGGAAGCGGCCGAGACGACCATGTATCGTGGTTCTCTTCGGGATGCCAGGATGCGCGTTCGCCCATTCACGCCGCCGTAGAAGGCGGCCAGCGAAAGCCAGGAAAAGAAGGTGCAGAACAGGACATGCGAGACTTCCCCCGTGAGCGAAAAAATCCCGGCGCCGGCCAGGGACGCGCCGCAGCAGAACACCCTGGCGCGGTCGCTTCCCGCAATCCCCGTGCGGACGCCCGTGAGGCCTGAGCCGAGGATCAGCAAGCCCAGGAAAAGCGTCAGGCCGACGAGGCCGGACTCCACGAGGATTTCCAGCGGCACGCTATGGCTGTGGAAGATGGGCTTGAGGAATCCGAATATCTCCTTGAATTCGGGCGTCTGGAAGGCCGGAAAGGTATTCGGAAAGGCGCCGGAACCATGGCCGATCCATGGACTGTCGGCGATGAGCTTCAAGGTGCCCGACCAGATGCTCAGCCGGCCATGGAATGCCGCATCGAAGTTCGCGAGGCTCCAAACCCTCGCTTCCAGCGCCAGCAGCAGCCCCCAGATGGCGATGGCGGCGGCGGATGCCAGCCCCGCCGCGCGGCATCCAATCGCCGCCCATCTCTTCTGTTGCCGCCCCCCCAGGAACCACAGGAAGGGCGGCAGGAGGAGGAGCAGGCACAGGCTGCCGGATCGGCTTCCGCTGTATACCACGGTTCCCGCGATCAGCATCGCGGCTCCCGCATTGTATGTCCCGGCCATCAGGCCGGTTTCCAGGGCCTGGTAGAGGGCGAACGGAAGCGAGCAGACCAGGAAATAGGCCATGAAATTGCGGTTTCCGAAGCTGGATCCATACAGGTTGTCGCCGGGGTTGAACCATGCCACCGGATCCCAGCCCAGGGCATGGACCAGGTAGTACCCGCTCACGAAAACGGCTCCCGGGACGATGGCGAAGGCGATCCGCTTGAAATAGGCGCCGTCCCGCAGCAGCGGTATGGCCGCCAGGAAGAATCCAATCGCGAGGCACGTGTCTCCGTATACAGCCCAATCGCCGTAGGGGGCCGTCAGTGTTACGATGCCCTGGTAGGCGCAGAAAGCGGCCGAAGCGGCGAGGATGGGAAAGGGGGGGAGCGCCAGTTCACGCCCGCGCAGGACGTCCACCGCGCCGGCGATGAACAGGAAAAGGATTCCGGCGCGGACCGCGAGGACCTTGACGTCGGTATTGAGGATCGTTCCGGTCCAGAACAGGGGTGGAACCGCCCAGACCAGGCCGAGCAGGATTTTCCCGCGTCCGCTTCCAAAGTCGCCAGTCAAGGCGGCGTGACCGTTATCCGGTAGGTCGTCTCGAGGTCCTTCACGGTATCATGGAGCACGACGGAGAATTCGCTGGGCTCTCCGCCCACGACGGTCCCGGTATATCCGGTCCTGCCTTCGGAGAGCGAGGTCGTCCCGGCTGGCTGATTCTTGAAATAGACGCTCATTCTCGTTTCAGGCGCTCCGGCTTCCGGGATCAATATATGGGTCGAGGTCTCCGAGGACGCGGAATATTCGAGGATGACGGGATCGAAGGTCGGAGAGATCGGAACGGCCGCGTGGTAAGCAATCCCGCCGCGATAGTAGAATTGCCGGAGCAGGGATAGCGCGGACAAGGTCGGCGCTCCGGGTTTGACCGCCGGGTCCTCGTCACCATCCTCGTCCGTGGCGCAGGCGGCGATCAAAGCCAGCATGGACAGGCAGAGCAGGCGCCGGAATGACGGGCCGGGAACCATGTAAACCTCCGGTTTTTTGCGCGGCAACGCAGCCGGGCCCTCAAGCAGGGCCATTCCGGCAATCTACATCGGTTGCGGCGGTTCCACCGCGCGAACATGCGGTAGACCCCGGGTAGCGGCCTGATTCAGGGCCATCTCGCCGGCCCCGGCGGGCGGCTAGGTCCCGGTCTTGTCCTTAGAAGCGGCGCCCGCCGATCCGGTCCCGGCCGGCTTGAACCCGTACTTCTCCCGGTTCCGGTCGATGAGGATCATGGCGATGATCCTGGGCACGTAGGCGTTGGTCTCGTCCGGCAGCAGGCCCATGCGGTACATGTACCAGAAGTCCCGGTCGTTCACCGGGTCCTCGATCTTGCGCAGCGAGCGCCGCATCTTGCCGGCCCCCGCGTTGTAGGCCGCCATGGCCAGCGGCGCGTCGCCGAACTCGGCGTACAGGGTCCGCAGGTAGGCCGCGGCGGCCCGGGTGGACGCCCGGGGATTGGTCCGCTGGTCGACGCGGGGAGGCTGGGACTTCCAGTCCTCGGGCACCGACAGGTCGAACTCCCGCGCGGTCTCCGGGATGAGCTGCCACAGGCCGCGCGCGTCCTTGAGGCTCTGGGCCAAGGTGTCCAGCAGGCTCTCCTGCATGGCGATGTAGAAGAAGTCCAGGGGCAGGCGGGCCCGCGCAAGCTCGCTCTCGATGAGGGCCGCGAAGCGCCGCTTGCGGGCGAAGGCGGTCTGCAGGGTGCCGCGGTTCTGGGGCAGGCAGAAATAGTCGATCTGGGCCTGCACGGTGGCGATGAAGGTCTCGGGCACGATGAAGCCCCGCTTGCCCAGGCCTTCCAGCACCTGGTGCACGTCCTGGCCCAGGGGCAGGCGGTAGGTGGAGGTGCGATCGGGGATTTTCAGGGTCTCGCGGATCTGCCAGAGCTGGCGCTCGGCGGCGAGCAGCTGGTGGACCATGCGCACCCGCGCGGGATCGACCGCGCCGTCGGTGCTCTGCATGCCTTGCAGGCCCTGTTCCAACTGCCGGATCTGCGCCATGAGGTTGCCCTGCTGCTCGAGCTTGGAACGGTAGATCAGGTTCTGGCGGACGAGCACCCCGACGACCAGGAGCAGGATGGGCCCCAGGATGCCGGCCGTCCAGTAGATGCGCCGCCGCGAGCGCACCAGGTCGCCCCCCGCGGTGCCCAGGAAGTCGGCCACCCGGTCCGGATCCACGCCCCCCTTGAGCAGCCGGGCCAGCCGATCCGGGTCGTGCAGCATGCCCTGCACCGCCTCCTTGGAGCTGTTGGCCCGCTTGAGCTTGCGGGCCATCTCCTGCACCAGGGTGTCGGCGCCCGGCTTCTTGCCGGGGATGAGGCCCACCTTCTCCTTCTCCATGAACACCGTGTCGGAGCCCTTGGGGGCCTTCCCCATCTCCCGGGACTCGGGCTCGGTCACCACGACCCGGAGGGCCGGGCCCATGGGTCCCAGGCTGATGACCTCCCCGCCCAGGAGCTCCCGTTCGGTGATACGGACCTTGCCCACGAAGGTGCCGTTGGTGGAATCCATGTCGCGGAGCCACAGGCTGCCGCCCTTCAAGGCCACCAGGGCGTGGCGGGAGGAGACGATCCCGGCCTCGTCGCCCATGAAGGAGACGTCGTTGCCCCGGCTGCGGCCCAAGGTGACCGAGGACAGCACCTCGATCTTCTTGCCCCGGGAGTTGCCGGTCAGGATTTCCAGGAAGAACCTTCGCATGGCGACCTTATATCTTAGCGCCATGCGGCGGACCGGACAAAGGCCCATTCGTCCGGGCCAATTTCCGTGCCAATCGCAGCTTCGAGAATGGCCTGAAATGGAGGTTGCAGGTCCGGAATCCCAAAAACCTGCCGGAGATTCGGGGAGCGGAAACTCAGGGAATTTGAGTGAGGAGGGGTTCCTTCTCGATGGGCACCTTGATGAGGATCCGCTTGGTGATCCTCAAGATGTAGCCCACCGTGGTGGATTTATCGGGTGCGGTCACGACCACGGGATAATCGACGGTCCCGGTGGCCAAGGTGATGGAGCCGGAAGCCGTGCCGGACTCCACCGCGGCGCCCATCACGGTGATGGCCTGGCCCGCCTCGCCCTCCTGGGGCGTCACGGTGACGAAGCCGGTGGTGGTGGAGATGGCATAGACCAAAGTGCGGGCGGCGAACGTGGGATCGAGCGGGAGGACGGCGCCTGCGCTGCTCCGGACGACCAGGTTGGACAGGTAGGCGTTGGAGCTGGGGCGGCGCTCCACGGCGATGGTGTAGACCTTGGTGACCGTGGTGTCCTCGGCGGTCACCTCCACCTCGACCAGGTTGTGCCCCACCGCGAGGGCCAGGGACTTGGACGGGCTCCCCGGCTTCAGGGTATCGATGGCGTACACCTTGTAGGGAAGGAGGACCGGCGTGGTCACGGCGGCGGATCGCTTCCCGAGCACGGTGATCTCCGGAATCTCGGTCTTGACGAGCAGGGGCGTCCGGCGCTTGAGGCGCAGGATCATCCGCGTGGCATTGGTGTCCTTGGGGGAGGCGGTCACCCGCAGGGAATCGGCGGCATTGGAGACGGTGTCGGTGTAGGCGGTCACGGTCGCGCTGAAGGCGGGCTTGGGGACGCCGGCGGAAACGGTCATGGAGGCGAGGTCGGCCACCTTGGCCAGTTCGCGGTAGATCCGCACCACGTAGATGGGGCCTCCGGTCACCTCCACCTTGAGGAGGTTCCAGCCCAGGGCGAGGGGGCCGTCGTAGGTCTCCGACCTCACGGGGGCGGTGCTCCACGACGACCCGAGCGGGAGGATGGAATCGCCGATGCTGACCTTGGCGATGGGATCCAAGGCGGCCGTGCCCGTCTTGGAGAGGGTGACGCGGATGCTCTGGACCGTGCGGGCCACCGTCGCCTTGTAGGCCAGGCGGGCGGCGACGAAGGGCGAATCCAGGGCCACGGCCGTCCCCCCGGCGGTCAAGGACAACGCGAGGAGCGGATTGTCAATCGACACGCGGATGAGACTCAGGCTGTAGGTGCGCACCGTCTGCTTGTCCGCGGCCGTGACCGTCACCTGGACCACCTTGGCCTGGCCCGCGGCGGGACTGGCGAGGAGCCCGGACAGGGCGCCGCTGCGCACCACCGCGCCGTCCACCTTGATGGTCGCCGCCGTGTCCCGGCTCACGGGCAGCACCGCGAATTGGGCCTGGGCTATCTGCGCCCCGTAGGTCAGATGGTCGGGCATGAATTCCGGCGACAGGTCTACGCCGGTGACGAACAGGGACTTCAGGGTGGCATCCGAGCTCGGGGCGCGGGTGAGCTTCAGGGTATAGGTGACGCGCTGCGAGCTGTCCTGGGACTGGACGACGATTTCCAGGGTCGTGGATGCCCCCGGCTTCAAGGCGACGATCTTCCCGCGCACCGGATCCAGGGCCTCGCCGCCGATTTCCACGTGCGCCCGGGGATCCCGGGCGGCGGCGGACACGGCCACGGTTTCCACCGCGGCGGGCACGGTGGCCTCGTACTTCGTCGAATCCGGGTTGAACTCCCTGGTCAGGCTTCCGGCGGACAAGGTCAGGGAGTCGAGGAGCGCGACGTTGCCGACGGCGCGCTTCACCGTGATGGAATAGCCCTGGGGAGGCATCCCGGCCTTCCGCACGGTCAAAGTGAAGCGGTTGTCCCGGACCAGCAGCATGATGGGCTCGGAGGCCTCGCCGGAGACGAGGGGCTTGCCGCCGAGGTCCAGGACGGCGCCCGTGTCGGCCGCCAAAGCGTTCAGCACCAGCGATTCCACCTCGTAGGGCACCTCGAGGACGTATTCGAACACGTCGGGCTTGAAGGCCGGGGACAGGTTTCCCGCGGAGAAGTCGAGCCCGGCCAGGCGGACGGCCGGCTTGAAGGCGGGCAGGTCCTCGGCCGGCGTCCTGCGCGGGGGGCCCGTCTCCCCGCCCGAGACGTCGATCCGGCTCTCGAAGGCCAGGAGGTCCATGCTATCGTAGCCGCGGATGCGGATCTCGAAGTCCCCGGTGATGGACTCGGGCACGGTATAGGTCTCCAGGGCCGCCGGATTGTCCAGCTTGCCGTCATGCACCACCGCCAGCACCTTGGAGGTGTCGTCCGGATCCAGCAGGGCGATGACGACGGTGGAATAATTCTTCAGGGAGTCGGAAAGCTTCCAGTCGATTTGCCGCGTCTCCGTCTCCCCTTCGGTGCAGGAGGCGAAGAAGGCGCCCGCGAGCAGGAGCGCGAAGAGGGCCGTCATGACGCGGCCGAACCCGCGGCCGCCCTCACCCCGCCGGATCTTCACTCGCTGACCTCGATGACGCGCGTCCCGGGATCATCCTCGCCGAGGAGGAAGAACAGCGCCAGGGCGCCTACCGCCACGGTGGCCCCGGCGGCGGCCAGGAACACCGTCTTCCGGCTCCCGGAATCCTTCTTCTGGGTCCCGGCCACGGGCTCGGCGGGCCGCGGCTCCGGGGACGAACCCGTTCCCGGCGCGGCCGAGGCCGCGACCGCCGGATCCTGGGCGGGCACCACGAGGCGCCGCTTCGCTTCGAATTCCTCCTGCACGTTGCGGAAGATGAGATGGATCATGTCGCTGGCGTACATGTCCAGGATCTTGGCAGTGGGCTCGATGGCGATCAGGGATTGCATGTAATGCTTGCCCTTCTCCCGCGTGGACTGCTGGGCGGCGTACATCACGCCCAGGTGCTTGTAGACGAACACGCTTTCCGCATGGGACAGCGGCCGCTTGGAATGGAGCTGCTGTTCCAGGGCGCGGATGGCCTGGTCGAAGTCGCCTTCCAGGTACTGCTCGTGGATCTTGGCGGTG
>CBILQL010000068.1:0-11817 GCA_966238865.1 uncultured bacterium | reverse complement strand
TTCATCTCCCCCTTCCGCCACGAGCGGGAATTGGCGCGCGGCCTGGTGGGAAGCGACTTCGTGGAAATCTACGTGGACACGCCGCTGGAGGTCTGCGAGGGCCGCGATCCCAAGGGCCTGTACGGCCGGGCGCGCAAAGGCGAAATCCAGGAGTTCACCGGCATCTCATCCCCGTACGAGCCCCCCGAGAATCCGGAGATCACCCTGCGCACGGCCGATGAGACGGTCGGGCAATGCGTGGATCGGATCCTCGGCTACCTGAAGGACCGGAAGTTCATCTGAGCCGGCGGCCCTCTCCGGAGCCGCGGCAAAAAAACGGGCCGGCGAAATCCTCGCCGGCCCTTCCTGTTGCCCGCGCGACCGCGCCTACTCGATGGCGATCGTCTTCGGCAGGGCTTCCTTCACCTTGGGGATCCGGAGGTTCAGCACCCCGTCCTTGTACTCCGCCCGGATGGCGTCGCCCTGGACGTTGCGGGGGAGCTCGAAGGAGCGGGCGAACTCGCCGTAGCTGGCTTCCGCGTAGCGGTATTCGCCGTCCTTCCTCTCCCGGAAGCCTTCCTTCTTGCCGCTCAAGGTCAGCCGGTTCTCCTTGACCTCCACCTTGAGGTTCTCCCTGGCGACGCCGGGCAGCTCGGCACGCAGGACGAACTCTTCCTTGTCCTCGACGATGTCTACCGGCGGGTTGAAGCCGCGCCTGGCGGGTCCCACGGCCTTGTCGAAGTCGTTGAAGAATTGATCGAGCCAGGTGGCGGGGCTGTAGGTGGCGAGAGTCATGGCAGTTTCCTCCTTGAAGGTCGGACCGACGGTTCTTTCCGGCGGGCCGGTGAAGTTTTTTCGATGCTTGGGAGTAATGCAACCCGCGTGCCACTCCGTCGGGACGCGAAACGGCGCGATGGGAAGGGAATTCCGCGCGGCGATGCCCGGCCGGGGCCGTCCGGGATTTTCGTATTGAGACAAGGCGCGCGACACTCGTCGCAAGTTGCGACCCGCGACGGGCGCCAAAGCTTGGCGGGACCACGCCGGGGCAGCGGGGCGGGACCGGCCCGCGGGTTTTAGCTAATTTGGGCGCCAT
Source organism: uncultured bacterium (assembly GCA_966238865.1). Taxonomy (GTDB): domain Bacteria; phylum Fibrobacterota; class Fibrobacteria; order UBA11236; family UBA11236; genus CBILQL01. The sequence goes on along the minus strand of CBILQL010000068.1, from coordinate 10,745 downwards.
GGCAGCTTCCCTCTCGCTCACCCCCGACAGCCTCCGCCGCCTCTTCAAGGCCTACAGCCTCCCGGCGCCGGGCTCCGGATACCTGCTCTTCGCGCTGCGGGGCGCGCTCCCAGATCCTCCGCCCGCCGGCTGGGTATCCTCGTTGCGCCTGGTCCCGGCCCCGGTGGATCACCTGCACATGCGCTGCACGCTGGGGATCTGGGATGCCGGGGGCGGCCGCCTGTTCGCGGCCCCCGGGTCCACGGTGCCCCACGCGGAAAACGTGGAGAAGGCGGCCGCCCTGGGCGGCAAGGGGGCCAACCAGATTGAGCCGGGCTATTACACCGATCTCACCAAGGGGGAGCATCAGCAGGGCAAGCTGAACGGCCACGAGGCCCTGCGGCAAACCGCCAACCGGTTCTACCGGCGCAGCCCACGGGGCCTCCCCTATTCGGCGAAGTCCCCGCTCTTCTACGGCAATCCGTACGACAACCTGCATTGCGGATGGAACCTGGACGGGAAGGCGCCCGGCTTCCGGAGCGCGGGCTGCCTGGTGGTGGCCGGCATGCCCCATTGCCCCCGCCATGAGAAGCCCGAGCCCAACCGCGGAGCCTGGAAGATCTTCCACGACCTCCTGTACCGGAAGCGGCAGAACGCCTTTCCCATCCTCATCCTGCCCGCCGACGAGGCCGGCGAGGCGATGCGGGACGGCACCCCGAAGCGTTCCCGCCTGGTCTTCGGATCCAGCGGGGAGGCGGTGAAGGCGCTGCAGAAGGACCTGAAGGCCCGAGGTCGCTACAAGGGCCCGGTGGACGGAATGCTCGGGCCCAGGACCTACAGGGCTTGGAAGCCCGCGTAGCGGGGGCGGCGCCCCCGGCGTTTCAGAACACCATCTGGAATTGCAGGTAGAAACCGTCGTTCGCGATCGGGTTGCTTCCGTTCTCTTCCAGGGCCCGCGCGTATTCTCCCGTGAACCGCATGCCCGCGTACTTCTCCGGCGACGGGCGGAACCGGGTTCCGAGCTTGATCATGTGCACCGCGTCGTCGTTGTACAGGCCGTCGGAATGATCGGTGAACTCGTAGGCGAAGTACGGCGACCAGCGGCGGAAGTAATCGAAGCGCGACAGGGTCGAGACGCCCCAGGTCATCATCGCCTTGTCTTCGGCGTCGCGCAGCGTGCGGTTCTGCATGATCAGCGCCTCGTTCTCCATGTGGAAGCGGGGGAAGGTCATGTGGTGGTAGAAGGAGGCGTCCACCAGCGGGTTGGTCTTGAACCAATACTGGGCCTCCCAGAAATCGTGCGCCCCGATGAATTCGTCCCATTCCCGGCTGGCGAGCGCGCCGATGTGGCCGCCCACCGTGGTATAGGGACTCACCAGCACGTCCATGGCGTAATCCAGGCCGAGCACCTGGGTCGGAGGCGCGGCGTAATAGCTCGGTTCGTCGTTGATCACGTTCTGGCCGTTGGCGTTATGGAAGAACAACCGGTTGCGCATCCGGCCCGAGAAGAAGTCCCTCTCGCCCTGGATGCCGAAGTCCCGGAAGTTCAGCGTGCGCTTGTAATGCGCCCAGAAGCGGGTATACAGTGGGCGCCGGGCCGCGGTCAGATCGAACTCATCCGTTCCGGATCCGCTCTTGAGGCCCGCGCCGCGGAACTTGCCGGCCTTGAGGCGCCAGTCGCCCCAGGTCTTCTGCAGGAACACCTCCTGGAGATCGAGCATGATGGCGTTGCCGACGGCCATTGCCATGAAGGTGCTGTCGAAATGCACCACCGATTGCAGCCGCGTCTGGGAGACGTAGAAGCCGCCCCTGTTGTTGTTGTTGAGGGGCGCTTCGAGCGCGGGCCAGGACATGCCGTTCTGGCCGAGGTTGTACCCCATGATGAGTCCGGCGCTCCACTCCGGCGACAGGTCGGCGGCCGGGGAATCCGGGACGGAAAAGAGGGCCAGGAGCGCGCACCCTATCGCCGCGCCCGGTTGCTTGTTGAAGACCTTCAAGTACCCGCCCTCCTGTCCGATCCGGTTCGAAGTCCATAAAGTTACAAAGGTGAATTCCTGGAAAACCTTCCGGGGAAGGGCGCCGGATCCTATCTTTGTGGCCATGGCCTCCGAAAACCCAAACCCCGCCGGAACCGCCGAGGCGACCGCCCCGGCCCTCCCCCTGCGGGAGGGGCCCAACGGCCGCCTGACCGGGAAGCCCGCCTGGCTCAAAGCCCGCATTCCGGGAGGCGAGGCCTATGCGCAGGTCAAGGCCACCGTGGAGCGGCACCAGTTGAATACGGTCTGCCAGAGCGCCGGCTGCCCCAACCTCGGGGAATGCTGGAGCACGGGCACGGCCACCTTCATGATCCTCGGCAATATCTGCACCCGCGGCTGCCGCTTCTGCGACGTGCCCAAGGGCCGGCCGACCGAATACGACGCGCAGGAGCCCGCACGGGTGGCGGAGTCCATCCGTCTCATGGGCCTCAAGTACGCGGTGATCACCTCGGTGGCCCGGGACGAACTCGCAGATCAGGGGGCCGGTATCTGGGCCGAGACCATCCGCGCGGCCCGCCTGGCGGCGCCCGATTGCCGGCTGGAAGTGCTCATCCCGGACATGCAGGGGCGGCTCGATCTGCTGGACACCATCCTGGCGGCCCGTCCCGACGTCCTCAACCATAACTTCGAGACCGTCCCCCGCCTGCAGAAGCGGGTCCGCGGACGCGGCAACATCGCGGACAGCACCGCCATCCTGGCGCATGCCAAGCGCTCGGGCTTCCACACCAAGACCAGCCTCATGCTGGGCCTGGGCGAATCCCCGGACGAGGTGCGCGAGATGATCCGCCATGTCGCGTCCCTGCGCATCGACATCCTCACCATGGGCCAGTACCTGCAGCCCACCCGGGACCACATCGCCGTGGAGCGCTTCGTGCCGCCTTCCGAATTCGCGCAATTCCGCGATTATGCCCTGGAAAACGGCATCCGCATCTGCGTCTCCGGCCCCATGGTCCGCTCCTCCTACAGGGCCGACCAGCAATCGGCCCCCCTGTTCGCCGTCCCGGCCTGATCGTCCCGCCAAAGGGCGGGAATCGGCTCCCGACGCCCCGTCGGGGGGCCTAAAAAGGCCCAAGGACCATTCTGCGTGGTCCTTCCGGTCCAAGTATTGGGTTGTCGAATCGAGGGGTCGCCGCTATATTAAAATTCAGCCAATTTCGCACATTTGGTCAAAAAAGCAGCAGCATGGGAATATCCGAGCAGACTGAAAGGTCAGTATCGTTTCAGCCTGGTCATTCCTTTGGCAAGTTCTACCTCGTGCAGCTCATCGGCGAAGGCGGAACCTCCCGGATATTCAAGGCCCTGCAGCAGCCCATCAACCGGGTCGTCGCGCTCAAGATCCCGTCCTTCCAGGATGCCGCCGGCGTCCTGACGCCGGACGAATTCCTCTCCGAGGCCACGCTCATGGCGCGGCTCGATCACCCCGGCATCGTCCGCATCCACGACTTCGGGGTCGAGGACGGCAAGGCTTTCATCTGCATGGAGCACGTGGAGGGTTCGAACCTGCTGGAGCTGGTCGCCCGGCACCGTCCCCTCTCCGCTTCGGCGGTCCTGTCCATCGGCATCCAGACGCTGGAGGCGCTGATGCACGCCCATGCCTGCGACGTGCTGCATCAGGACCTGTCGCCGGCCAACGTCCTCGTCTCCCGCTCCGGCTCCGCCAAGCTCATCGATTTCGGCATGGCCGGGAAGCGCGCCGTCCCCGGCACGGGTAACGTGGTGGGCACCCCCGCCTTCCTGTCGCCGGAGCACGTGGCCGGCGAGCCGTGCACGGCACGCTCCGACCTCTTCAGCTTCGGCTCCCTGCTCTATTTCGCCTGCCGGGGCGAGCCGCTCTTCGATCCCGGCGAGGACAACCGCCGCCTGCACGAGATCTTCCCGGCCATCGCGAAGGCCCGCTGGCAGCCGCCGCTGGACAAGCTGCGCGCCCTGCCCTCGCCCCTGTCGGGCCTGGTCCGGTCCGCCCTGGAAGGCGGCGATCCGGCATCCCTGCTGCGCGAGATGAAGGAGCTCTGGGCCCAATCGGAAGGCCAGACCCGGCCCGAGGAGGCCCTGCGGCGGGAGTTCGCGGAAACCGGCCCCGGAGCGGGCGAAGACCCGGCCACAGAGAAGGAGATCCGTGAGACGTATCTCCGGCTCCGTTCCGAAGGGCGCCATCGCGAAGCCGTCGCGCTGCTGGAACGCGCCCTCCGGCGGCATCCGGACAACCCGATGCTGCGCGACCTGCTCTCCCTGCCCCCGGCGCGGGCCAAGTCGGCGCCGGTCACCATGGAAGTGGCGGCGGTTTCCGACGCCGCCCCGAACCGGCCGCGCCGCCGGACGGCCTGGACCCTGGCGGCCGCCGGCGCTCTTCTGCTGTGCCTGGCCGCCATCGGCCTCTTCCGGGCCGGCGTGACGGGAACGCAAGCAGCGACCGCAGGCCTCGTCCGGAAGGAAGACCGGACCGCGGATCCCGCCCCGGTTAGAAATCTGGAAGCGCATGCGGACGCGAATCCGGCCGAAACGGCGGCCACGCCCGCCCCGGAAGCCGTTCCCGCGGAGTCCGGAGCCCCGTCCCGGGGATCGGCAAGTCCGGCGCGCGCCCAGGCGGCTCCCCGCTTCAGCCGGGTTTCCGCCGTCGCACCCTCTCCCGCCGCCACCGCGCGGCCGTCCGGGACGCGTCCCGCGGCGAACCCCGCCGCCGGCAGGAGCGGGAGAACCAAGGCGCCCGCCTTGAGCGTGGCGGGTCCGGCGGGCACGCGCATCCTCGTCAACGACAGCCTGGAATACACCTCTCCGGCTCCCCGGGGCGGATGGCCGCTTCCCACTGGCCTGGTGAACCTCGTGGTCACGCTGCCGGGCGAGGCGCGCCCCATCTCCAGCACCCTGTTCGCCGCCTCCGATACGCTCTACGTCCTCGATCTCGAGGAGGGAGGCGGCTTCTCCGTATCCCGCAGGGGAAGGTGATGCGCGCCCACGCCCTGACGTCCGTCCTGGGGGCGCTCCTGGGCCTGTCCGTCCATGCCTTCGGAGCCTCCGCCGATCCTTCCGCCCTCCACCGCGCGGCCTCCCTGTACCACCAGGGCCGCTTCGACTCGGCCCGCGCGCGGATGGAATCCCTGCTTTCGGATGAAGGCTGGCGCCGCCGCGATTCCCTCACGCTGTTCCAGTACCTGGGCATGGCATCCTCGCGCCTGGGAGAGGATGACGCCGCCGTGGACCGCTTCGGCAGGCTCCTCGAGCTGGACAGCCTGTTCCAGTTTCCCCGCAACGAGGACCCCGGCATCCTCCGGAACTTCCGCGCGGCCCGCGAGGCGCGCCATCGCGCCTCCGCGCAAGTCGAGGGCCGGTCCGCGGACGGCCCGGCCGCGAATCCCGGACCCGGAGCGGCGATGACCCATCGTCTCGTAGCCCGTACGACCGCGGAGTCCGCCGGAACGGAATCCTCCTTGCCGGCCACGGCTGCGACGCCGGCGGCGGATCCCCTGCAGGAAGCGTCCGCCGCCGGTTTCGGGACGCCCCGGGAGCGCATGAACCTCGCCCTCGGCGCCGTGCCCCTGGGAGGCGGCTGGCTGGCGCGCAACCGCACCGGCCATGCCGTGACCCTGGGGCTGCTGCAGGGAGGCGGACTGCTCCTGTCGCTGTACGCGTCGCAGCAGCTGTCGAGGGCCCGCAACGACAAATGGGGCGCGGAGGAAGGCCGGGAAGTGGACCTGATGGTGCGCTGGCAATGGGTGCAGGCCGTCTCCCTCTCCCCCGCCGTGGGCGCTTATCTTTTTTCCATCTTCGCTTCCGGGGGGGGTTGAGACATGGGGTCGGATGCAGCGGCGGGGACTGGCAAGGGGTTCGGGGCCCAGCTCCTCTGGGAGGACGGGGTGCGCCCGCCCTATCCGCTCAGCAAGGTGATCACCACCCTCGGCCGCAACGAGGCCAACGACATCCTCCTCGACGATCCGAAGGTCTCCTCCTTCCACGGCAACATCCTCGGGCGGGAGGACGGCTATCACCTGCTCGACCTCAAGAGCCGCAACGGGACATTCGTGAACGGGAACCGGGTGAACGCCTGCCCCCTCAAGGACGGCGACGTCATCGCCTTCGGCGACATCCGCATGCGCTTCGCCTCGCGCACGGCCCTTTCCCACACCCCGATGCCGCTGGCGCGGCTGGGCGAGCGCATCCGGACCATGGCTGTGCAGTCCCCGCTCCTGCGCAAGGAGGCGGAGGAGATCCTGCGCGAGGTGGAGAGGCAGCGGGATTTCCTGCGCGACCTGGTGGAATCCGCCAGCGCGCTCGCCGAGTCGCGCACCCCGGGGCAGCTCTCCGAACGCCTGTTGGTCCTCCTGGCCCGCCGGCTGGAATGCCGATCGGTGACGATGGCCAGCGAGCATCCCCTGCCGGAGGGGGGCGCGGAGCCGGGCGGCGCGGGGCGCGGGGACGCGCCGGGCGGGGGCCGGCCGCCCTGGTTCGAGGCCCTCCTCGCCGACGCCAAGGCGTCCGGGAACGGGAGCGGCCGCTACCTGGAAGCCGTCCCGGCGGAGGCCGGGCGGCTGTGCCTGGCCTTCGACGCGGGCCCGGGCACCGGCTGGGTCGCCTTCCAGGCGGACGGGATCGCCGCCGCGCCCCGGGACGAGGTGCGCGATCTCCTGGACGTCCTCATCCTGTTCGCGGCCGTCCTCTGGCGCAACCTGGCCGAGATCGGCCGCCTCAACCGGGCGGAGACCGAGCGCCTCCTGGAGGAGCAGGGCCGCGAGAGCCGCAGCCGCATCGAGGGGCTGGAGCGCAAGAACCGCGAGCTCGACGACTTCGTGACGCAGATGCAGAGCCGCCTGGTCTACGCCGAGGGCGGGCCCATGGAGAAGGTGCAGGCGCTGGCCCGCAAGCTCGCCAGCGTGGACCTGCCGGTGCTCATCACCGGGGAGACCGGCACGGGCAAGACCTACATCGCCCAGGGGATACACCACCAGAGCGCTCGCGCCCGCAAGCCCTTCGTGGTCATCGACTGCGCCACCCTGCCGGGCAACCTCATCGAGAGCGAGCTGTTCGGCCACGAGCGGGGGGCCTTCACCGGGGACATGACCCGGAAGGCGGGCACGGTGGAGGCCTGCGCCGGCGGCACCCTCTTCCTGGACGAGATCGGCGACCTGCCCCTGGAGCTGCAGGGCAAGCTGCTGCGCTTCGTGCAGGAAGGCCGCTTCGAGCGCCTGGGCGGAAACGAGACCGTGCACGTGGACGCGCGCATCATCGCCGCCACCCATTACGACCTGGCCGAGCGGGTCAAGGCCGGGAAGTTCCGGGAGGACCTCTACTACCGCCTGCACGTCCTGCCGCTGGTCATGCCCGCCCTGCGCGAGCGCCCCGGGGACATCCCCGCGCTGGCGCGGCACTTCATCCGCAAGCATTTCGGGAACGCGGCCTGGGAGTTCTCCCCCGACGCCCTGGCGGCCATCCGGGCCCATGCCTGGCCCGGCAACGTGCGCGAGCTGGAGAACAAGCTCCAGCGCGCCTGGCTCTTCCATGGAGGGACGTCCATCACGGCCGCTGACCTGGGCCTGGAGCCCGCCAAGGCCGGCGGCGCGGGCGCCGGTGGCCCCGCGTCCGCCGACGACGACGGGACGCCTCCCAAGACCCTGGAGGAGGCGCGCGAGGAATACGAGGGCGCGCTCCTGCGGCAATGCCTCCGGCACTTCAAGGGCAACATCACCAAGTGCGCCGAGCACCTCCAAATCTCGCGCAACACCTGCAAGAGCATGCTGCGCAAATACAAGCTGGTCCAGGACGACGGGGAGGACTGATGCCCCGGCCCGTCAGCATCCTCCTCGCGGCGGCAGGGGCGGCTGCGGCGGCCCTGCTGGCCTCCGGATGCGAATATTGGCGGAACCTGACCCAGGAGATAGTCCCCGACCAGGCCGCGGTCACGCTCACCGTCCGCGACGCCCTGACCGGGGAGCCCTTGCCGGACGCCGGCTGCGGGAAGCAGGGACAGCAGACATTCCGCGCCGACGGGAACGGCGTGATCGCGCGCGACGACATGCCCACCGGCATTTACGTCCTGGTCTGCGAGGCGCCCTTCTACCGTCCGCGCGAGCAGCGCTTCGAGCTGCGGCTGGGCGAGACCAGGAGCGATACCGTCTGGCTCGTGCGCAAGGGCGGCAAAGACTGGTATCCGGGCGTCGACCATCGCAAGGTGGAAATCCAGTTCCTGAAGGAGAACGACCGGTTCCCCGGGACCCTGGTGGTCAAGGCGCTACCCGACGACGGTTCCGGTCGGTTCCTGTACGAGTGGTCCTCGAACCTGCATGAGGTGCCTTCGGAAAGCCCGGCTTCGATCTGCACCCTGCACACGCCGGCGAGCCAACTGGACTCGCAGACGCTGAACCTGGGCCTCAAGGTCCGATTCAAGCCCGTGAACGAGGCGCCGTACCTGATCGATTCGATAGTCCTCCAGAGGAAATTGGTGAGGAACCTTCCGCCGACAATCAGCCTGGACGATTCCATCATCGAAGGCGAATATTTCAGGCCGAACGTGGTGGTAGGCTGTGGAGCCAATCCCGATGTACTCAGCGTCCTATACACCGCCGGCGACCCGGATGGCGTCCTCGGTTGCCAGATCCGGGTCACCAATACGGATCCCGACAAGCCCATCGGCCTCATCGACACCCTCCTGCCGTGCGGCCGGGGAAAATTCGAATTCATGGTGAAATCCCATTTGGGTGCGGCAAGCACGGCGGTCAAGATCCTGAGCGAATTGAAATTCGAGGTCAAGGACCTGAACGGCGAAACCCAATCCACGTCCCTGAAGCTCGAGACCGTAGCCAACATCCAGCCGTCCATCGAAATGAAGCTGGGTCCGAAGCTCCCCTACGTCTTCACCACCACCCAGGTGCTGTGCACCCTGTACGTCGACGACGGGGAGGGCGCCGCGCTCGATAAAGTGACGGTGGATTGGGGCAACGGCGTGCTCCAGGCGAGAAGCGTGAGGAACGAACTCCCGCCGCATATGACGATCTTCAATGGCATATTCAAGGATACCGGCGCATTCACCATCAAGGCCCGGATCGACGACCGTTGCAACGGAAGCGCGGAAGCCAAGGAGGAGATCGAGGTGAGGCGGAACAGCATGCCCGTCTTCTCGGTCGTGGACGCGAAGCCCCTGGATCCCGTGACGAAGGATTTCCGGCTGCAGGTCGGCGTCGTGGACGTCGACCTCGACAACAAATTGGATTCCGTGAAGCTGCTGGTCCAGTGGAACAAGGATGGCGATCCCAACGACATCAGCGTCTACGACATCAAATCCAACGATCCCGCCGGACAGGTCCTCACCCATCACTACGATCCCTCCAGGCCGGAATCGCAATTCAAAATCTTCCTGCAGGCCTTCGATCAGCACGACAACCGGAAAGACACGACGCTCATCGTCCCCAGGGCGGAAGCCGTCTGGGACCTGTCGCCGCCCCCTTCGCCGCCTCCCGGTCCTATAAGTCCCTGAAGCGCGGGCTCAGGCCCGCCTTCGCCAGGGCCTCCACCCATGCCGGCTCCAGGGGCTCCACCGCGCCCACGGGCAGGTCGCCGAGCTCCAGCGGGCCGATGGCCACGCGCACCAGGCGTTTCACCTTGTAGCCCAGGGCATGGAACATGCGGCGTATCTGCCGGTTCCGTCCTTCGCGCAAGGTGACGAGGTACCAGGATCCGCCCTCCGGCTCGACCTCCGCGGGGGCGGTCTTCCTCCCCTCGATGGCAATGCCGGAGCGGAACATCTCCAGCTCCTCCGCCCGCGGCCGGCCGTCCAGCTTGACGCGATAGCGCTTGTCGACGTGGCGGGCCGGATCCAGCAGTCGATCGGACCATTCCCCGTCGTCGGAGAAGAGCAGCAGCCCCTCGGAGTCCCTGTCGAGGCGGCCCACCGGGAACAGCCACCCCGGGGCGTCCGGGGGCAGCAGGTCGTAGACGGTCTTCCGTCCCAGTTCGTCGCTGCGCGTCGTGACGAAACCCGCCGGCTTGTGCATGCGGAAATACCGCTTTGGGCCGCCGGTACCACCCCCGGTTACAGTCCCGACTCCAGCACCGGCCCCAGCTTCGGCACCGGCCTTGATCCCGGCGACTTCGATCCGATCCTGTTCCAGGTCCACCCACGCGGACGGATCGTCGACGACGCGGCCGTTCACGCGCACCTCCCCCGCCCCGATGCGCGCGGCGGCCTGCCCCCGGGAGCAATACCCGAGCTTGGACAGGGCGCGGTCGAGCTGGGTGCGGCGCGCCATCTAGCGCTGCGCGTCCCCGGGCTCACCCGGCGCTTCGCTGGGCTCACCCGGCGCTTCGCCGGGCGGGGTCGCGGATCGCCAGCAGGCCTCCACGTAGTCCTTGATGCGGTTGAGGCCCGGCTTGCCGTCCTCGAGCTCCGAGGTGTCCAGGGGCGGGAACACGCGCACCCGGACCGGCACCGGGCCCGCGGATCCGTCGCGGTTCTCGAAGGCGTCGCGCGTGCCCTCGATCAGGACGGGCAGCACGCGGGCGCGCGCCGACAGGGCGAGGCGGAAGCCGCCGAGCTTCAACGGGAGCAATTGCCCGGTCTTGCTGCGGGTCCCCTCGGGGAACACGACCAGCGGGTGCGCGCCCATGCCCTTGGCCGCCTCGTCCAGGGCGCGGTGGGCGCGGACCCTGTCCGACCTGTCGATGAAGACGCAGCCGATCCGGCGCATCCAATAGTTGAGCAGCGGGATGGAGGCCAGCTCCTTCTTGGCCACGAAGCCGATGCGG
>CBILQL010000067.1:0-11881 GCA_966238865.1 uncultured bacterium | reverse complement strand
CACCCGGCGGGCCGGCGGCCGCGGAGCTGCGCCGGCAGGCGCTCGCGCTCCTCGCCGCGGCCGCCCCGGCGCGGCTCGACTACGCCGCCCTCTCCGCGCGCCTGCCCGGCGGCGGAGCCGCCCTGGCCGGGGCCCTCTGGGACCTGGCCTGGGAAGGACGTATCACCAATGATACCTTCGCCGCCCTGCGCCGCGGCGTGGAGACCGGGTTCCGCCCCGAGGCGCCCGCCGCCGAATCCGCGGGGCTTCGCCGGGGACCGGAGGCCGGAGGAGGCCGCCGGACGCGGTTCCAGCGCTGGAAGGCCTCGCGGCCCCTGGCGGGCTCCTGGATGGCCATCGGGCCGGGGACCGGCGGAGGGGCATGGGAAGGCGGGGAGGCGGCGCCGGACCCGCTGGAGCGGGAAGAGCTCGCCAAGGACCGGGTCCGGCTGCTGCTGCGGCGCTACGGAATCCTGTTCCGGGACCTCCTGGCCCACGAGCTGCCGGCCCTGCAATGGCCCCGCGTCTTCCGCGCCCTGCGGCTCCTGGAGCTGTCCGGCGAGGTCCTGTCCGGGCAGTTCTTCGAGGGCGTCGCGGGGCCGCAGTTCCTGAGCTCCGGGGCGCTTCCGCTCCTGGAGGGCGGGCTCCCCGGGGACGCCGTGTACTGGATGTCCGCCCTCGACCCGGCCTCGCCCGCCGGCCTCGGCCTGGAAGGCCTGCCCTACGCCCTGCCTCCGCGGGCCGCCGGCACCCACCTGGTCTTCCACGGCGACGGCCTGGCGCTGGTGTCGCGCCGCCTGGGCCGGGACCTCGCCGTGTCCGTCCCTCCCCGCCACCCGTACCTTTCCAGTTACCTTGGCGCGCTCCGGCACCTGGTCGACCGCGCCTTCCTGCCGGCCCGGTCGCTGGAGGTGGAGACCGTCAACGGGGTGGGCGTCCTGGGGAGCCCCTACCTGGAGGATCTGCTGGAGGCCGGGTTCGAGAAGGGCTTCCGGACCGCGGCCCTGCGCCGGAAGTATTGAGGGCTCCGGCGGTTCGGCCGGCCATCCCTATTCCGGCCGGCCGCATCCGGGGCCGCGGGCCGGGGCGCCCTGCGCGCCGCCGCTACTCCCGGATTTCCTTCCACACCTTGGAGGAGTTGAACGACTTGTAGAAGTTCTTCGAGAGGCTGTCGTACAGGGGCCGGTTGTTCTCCAGGTCGAGGATCGCGACCGCTTGGCCCGACTTGTCCAGGACCGTGTCGGCGGCGAAGAGATCGACGGCCCCCAGCCAGCGGCGGGCGAAGAACACGACGTCCAGCGCGTAGGCGTCCCCATGGCGGAAGCTTTCCAGCAGCGCCTGCTCGAAGACCAGGTTGACGCGGTACACGGCGGGCAGCTGGCAGAGGAAGCGCCGCGTGCGCGCGCCTTCCGCATAGGCGCCCTTGATGTACCCGGTATTGGCGAAGGCGGCGAAGTCCAGGGTGTCCGCGCGCAGGGTGTCGTGGTCCGGGATGCGGTTCTCCAGCTTCACGAAGATGAACTCGGCCGCCGGCACGGTCACGGCCGGCAGCACGGCGTTCGTGTCGCGCCCGGTGAAGTCGACCGGTTTGCCCAGGGTGTCCGCCACCTTCCAGAGGCGGTTGTCCTCCTTCTCCGGGGTGCTGTAATTGGCCTCCACCAGGTTGAAGGTGAGCTGCTCGATCGACAGGAGGCCCGCCGACGCGCGGGCTGCGGCCTTGGGCAGTGCGGGCCCGGCGGAGTAGTCGATGCTGAAGGTGGCCGTCACCTGGCTCTCCTTCGCGGGATTGCCGATCTCGGTGTAGCAGCCGGAAGCGGCCAGCAGCGCCAGGGCCGGGAAGGCGGCCAGGGGGCCAAGCAGCCGGCCACGGCCGTCCCGAAGGCCTCCGCGCAGGCGGAGGAGCGCGCGCAGGAACCACGGGGCCCGCATGTCAGGCCTTCCTCGTGAGGGGGAAGAGCTGGATGCTCACCTGCACCACCCGCTCCCCCTCCTTGCCTTCCACCGCGAAGCTGCGCAGCTCCTTGCGGATGAGCTGGATCTGCTTCTTCAGCTTGGGGAAGTCCGCCTCGCGGATCTTGAAGCACACCGAGGAGATGTCCCGCTCCCCGGCGTCCATGGTGTCCAGGGCCTGGCGCGCATGGTCCAGCATGCGCACGTGGTAATTGCGCACCATCACCGACATCACCTCGTCGTCGGTGGTGATGGCCTCGTCCACGGCCTTGAAGCCGCCGGGCGTGCGCTTGATGAGCCCCGCGTCCAGCAGCAGCCGGAGGCTTTCCCGCACCTCCTCCGGGCCGACGTCGGGGAGCAGCCGGTCGGCGATCCACTCCGGGCTGTTGCGGAAGCCTCCCATCCCCAGCATCTCGCGGATGGCGATGGGCGCGGCGCTGCGGAAGATCTCGAACTGGGTATTCTCCAGCTTGCGCAGGCCGCGGCTCCGGTCCGATCCCAGCATCTTGCGATAATAGAAATCCTTCTCCTCCAGGGAGGCTGCCTGGTTGAAGAACACCAGGTTCTCGAAATAGTCGGCGCGGTGGGCGGTGAGCCCCAGGGCCAGGGCCAGCTTGACCAGGGACCGCTTGGTGAGGTTGCGCTTGCCGTCCATCACGTACTTGAGCAGGGTATGGCCGGAGAACCGGGCCTCGCGGGCGAATTGCCGCAGGGAGAAGGCCGAGTCGACTGCCTTGCGGGCATGCAGCCAGTCGGCGAGGAACTGCCGGTAATTGGTGTAATTGAGGACGTCGGGCCCCTTCGGCGTCTCCGCTCCGATTTCCATGCCTGGCTTCATCGCAGTTCACTGCGGACCGTGGAGGCCCGTCCTTGTCCATGACAAGAATACCCATCTCTCGCCGTCCCGGCCCGCGGTTTCCGCGTGCCCCGGGATCTTTTGTACCCATCCCGCATCCAAGCGTCCAAAATCCCCAACCCGCCTTAATCACCTGCGCCCGGCGCGCAGCGAGGCCAGGGTCGTCAGCACTTCCCGGCTGTGGGAGGCCGGCTTCACGTCCCGGAAGACGAACGCCAACCGGCCCTCCGGATCGAGGAGGAAGGTGTGGCGTTTGGACAGCTTCTTCCCGAGCATATTCCCCAGCGATCCGTACCGCGCAGAAACGGTTCCCGCCGTATCGGCCAGCAGCTTGAACCCCAGGTTCTCCTTGGCGCAGAACTCCTCGTGGGACTTCGGCGTATCGGTGCTGACGCCGAGGATCACGGCCCCCGCCTCGGCGTAGGCTGCGCTGTCCTTCTGGAAGTTGCGGGCCTCCAGCGAGCACCCTCCGGTGAAGTCCTTGGGATAGAAATACAGCACTACCCAGCGTCCGGCGACGTCCTTGGGGCCCACGGGTTTTCCGTCCTGGGCCGGCAGGGTGAAGTCGGGCGCGGGCCGTCCCACGGCGAGGGTGTCGGCCGCGGCGGAGGAGGAGGACGCGGCAGGGGCCGCAACGGCGGCCTTCGCGGCGGGATCGGATGCGGTGGAGGAGTTTCCCGGGGTTGCGGAGGCCGGGGCTGCGGCGAACGAAGGGTGTCCGAGAAGCAGGAGACTCGTGAATATGGCGAAAATCAAGCCTGGCATGGTTGCTCCAATTTCCTGAATGGTTGGGCGATACTCCCTATCGCCTTCTGAAAATACTCAAAATCCAACGATCGTGAGATTGGAAACAAATCGATCGACATCCGCGGTTTACACGATTGCTGTTAAATTCATCCTCTAAAACACGAAAATTCCCCGCGACCCAGCTCCCCATCGCCCAAAGGAAATTGGATTTGATCAATGCCGCACATGAGATAACGGATTTGAAGGTTCCACCGGGCAACCGGCTGGAATCGCTGAAGGGGGATCTGGCCGGGTTCTACAGCATCAGGATAAACGATCAATTCCGGATCGTTTTCAAGTTCAAGAACGGCCAGGCCTCCGAAGTGCGGGTCTTGGATTACCATTAGCGAGGAACAGGACATGATTCCCAGCCACCGCCCCCCTACCCATCCCGGGGAAATCCTCCTGCAGGAGTTCCTCTTGCCTTTGGATCTGAGCCAGGTCGCCTTGGCCGGAAAGCTGCGCGTTCCCATCCAGCGGATCAACACCCTGGTGAAGGGAAAGCGGGGGATCACCGCCGAAACCGCCGTACTCTTGAGCAGGGAGCTCGGGACCAGCCCGGAATTCTGGATGAACCTCCAGACCGCCTGGGACCTGTACAATGCGGAGCGGCGGCTGAAAGCCGCCTAGGGAGCGCGCTCGCGACAGCCTCGCCGCGGCTGCCGCCCGGGAGCCCATGCTGCCGTCCGGGGCTCCCCGGGCCTACTTGTACAGCTTCTCGCGCAGCGCCTTGATGTCCTCGCTGGCCATGTATTCGTCCAACGTCATGGTGCGGTCGATGTAGCCCTTCGGGGTCACTTCGATGATGCGCGTGGCGACGGTCTGGACGAACTGGTGGTCCTGGCTGGTGAACAGCACCGTGCCGGCGAAGTCCTTGAGGGCGTTGTTGAGGGAGGTGATGGCCTCCAGGTCCAGGTGGTTGGTGGGCTCGTCGAGCACCAGCACGTTGCCCTGCAGGAGCATCATGCGCGCCAGCATGCAGCGCACCTTCTCGCCGCCGGAGAGCACGCGGGCGCTCTTCTGGCTCTCCTCCCCGGAGAAGAGCATCTTGCCCAGCCAGCCGCGGATGAACTGCTCGTCCTTCTCCTTCTCCTTGGAGAACTGGCGCAGCCAGTCCACCAGGTTCATGTCGGTGTCGAAGAAGGCCGAGTTCTCCTTGGGAAAATAAGACTTGACCACCGATCCGCCCCAGCGGAAGGAACCGGCGTCGGGCTTCATATCGTCCATCAGGACGCGGAACAGGGTGGTGGCGGAGACGTCGTCCCGGCCGATGAAGGCGATCTTGTCGCCGGTGCGGACGTTGAGGTCGAAGCCCTTGAACGCCGGCTTGCCCTCCACGGACTTGGAGAGGCCCTCGATCTCGAGGATGACCTTGCCCGCGTCCTTCTCCGCCTTGAAGAGGATGAACGGGTATTGCCGCGTGGAGGGGCGGATGTCGTCCAGGGTGATTTTGTCGAGGAGCTTGCGGCGCGAGGTGGCCTGCTTGGACTTGGAGGCGTTGGCGGAGAAGCGCTGGATGAAGGTCTGCAAGTCCTTGATCTTGTCTTCCTTCTTCTTGTTCTGATCCCGCTTCTGGGCCAGGGCCAGCTGGCTGCTCTCGTACCAGAAGCTGTAGTTGCCGGTGTACAGCGAGATCTTCTGGTAATCGATGTCGCACACGTGGGTGCAGACCTTGTCCAGGAAGTGGCGATCGTGGGAGACCACGATCACGGTGTTCTCGAAGCCGTAGAGGAACTCCTCCAGCCACGCCACCGAGTCCATGTCCAGGTTGTTGGTGGGCTCGTCCAGGAGCAGCACGTCGGGGTTGCCGAACAGGGCCTGGGCCAGCAGCACGCGCACCTTCTCGCCGGCGGGCAGCTCCGCCATCTTCATCTGGTGGTGCTCCTCGCGCACGCCCAGGCCGCCCAGCATGTTGGCTGCATCGCTCTCGGCGTTCCAGCCGTTCAGGTCCGCGAACTCGGACTCGAGCTCCGAGGCGCGGATGCCGTCGGCCTCCGAGAACTCGGGCTTGGCGTAGATGGCGTCCTTCTCCTGGATCACCTCGTACAGCCGCTTGTGGCCCATGAGCACGGTCTGCACCGGGGTGAAGGCGTCGAACGCGAACTGGTTCTGGTTGAGGACGGCCATGCGCCTCCCGGCGTCCATGGCCACGTATCCGGAGTCGGGCGTGATTTCGCCGGAGAGGATCTTGAGGAAGGTGGACTTGCCGGCGCCGTTGGCGCCGATGATGCCGTAGCAATTGCCGGGCGTGAACTTGAGGTCGACGTCCTTGAAGAGGGCGCGCTTGCCGTGGGCGAGGGAGACGCCGGAGACGGTGATCATGGCGAGTATTCCTTGTCTTGGCCGGTCCGCCCGATCGGCCCGGGGGCCGTGGGGCTGGTGCCGGTGGGGCTTGTGGCGGAATCGCCCTGTCTGGAGGGCTTTCCGCTGAACATGTGCAAAATAACAAAAAATGGGCCGCTTATCAGGCGGGAATTTTTTCGAATGGCGGAAATAATTCTTTCATTTAGCGGATTTTATTTTTACACTTGGCGAATGGCCGATTTTCCCCATTATCCTCGATTCGCCCGTGGTCGGCTGGAAGAGGCCTTGGAGGACACCCCGATTGTCCTGATACACGGTCCCCGTCAAAGCGGGAAGACGACCTTGGCCAAGGAGGTGGGAACCGGGAAGGACTTCGTCTATTTCAGCTTCGACGATCCCACGACCGCGGAATTCGCCAGGACGGACCCCGCGGGATTCGTGGCCGACCTGCCCCCCAGAGCCGTCCTGGACGAAGTCCAGCGGGTCCCGGCGATATTCGCCCCCTTGAAGGAGAACGTGGACAGGAACAGGGAACCGGGACGCATCATCATGACCGGGTCGGCCAACGTATTGCTGGTCCCCGATCTCTCCGACTCCCTGGCCGGCCGCATGGAGATCCTGAGGCTCCACCCCCTGTCCCAATGCGAAATGGCAGGCGCTCCATCTCCCTTCCTGGAGAGGCTGTTCGCCGGCAGCTTCAAATCCAAGCCATACAGGCGCCTGGGGGGCGAGCTCGCCGAACGCATCGTCAAAGGGGGGTTCCCCCCGGCTATCGCCCGGACGACGGGCCGGCGACGGGGGGAGTGGTACAGAAACTACGTGGACAGCCTCGTGCAACGCGACGTGCGGGATGTCTCCCGCCTGCATCGGATGGATGCCCTGGCCCGCCTGCTCCAACTGGCCGCGGGACAGACCTCCCGCCTCCTCAACGCCGCCGAGCTTGCCGCGCCCTTCCAGATCAGCCGGCCGACCATCCGGGAATACCTCTCTGTGCTCGAGCGCATCTTCCTGCTGGACCTGCTTCCGCCCTGGCATTCCAACCGCCTTTCGCGCCTGGTCAAAACCCCCAAGGTGCATATGGGCGATTCCGGCCTCGCGGCTGCCCTGCTGGGAGCCGAAACGGAGACGCTCGCGCAGGACCGGGCCCTCGTTGGACAGCTCCTGGAGACCTTCGTCGTGCAGGAGATACGGAAGCTCGGAAGCTGGCACGCGGGGCATCTCGGGTTCTTCCATTTCCGGGATCGGGATGGGCATGAAGTGGATTTGGTCCTGGAAAGAGGGGCCCATGAACTGGCCGGGATCGAAGTCAAAGCCTCGTCGACCGCAATCGATGCGGATTTCCGCGGCCTGCGGGAGTTGCGGGAAGGCGCCGGCAAGCGCTTCCGGGCCGGCGTCGTCCTATATGACGGGGAAAAAGTCCATCGCCTGGAGGAGAACCTGTTTGCGGTGCCGATCTCTTCCCTGTGGGAAGCATAGGGCCTTGGTGCCCGGCGCGCCAACCCGCGCGAAGCCGGCGGCGACGGGGACTCGGCCGGTCGTTCAGCGCTCCGCCGCGGGCTCCGCGAATCCGAACTGGAACCGCGCCGCGGCGAAGGCCTCCTCGAGCCGCGCCCCGAGACCGGCGATGGAGAAGTCCTGGGGCCCGTTGCTGCCGTTGTACAGGGCATGGAAGCGGATGCGCCCGTCGCCGGCGACATGGCGCAGGGCCGCGTCGTACCAATCGCCCTTGGCGGCCGCGTCCCGCCGCGACGTGCCGAACTCGCTCAGCCCGAAGGGCCGCGGGGCCAGGGCGGGATCCCCCTCGCCGGCCTCCAGGAAAAGCCCCATCTCGTTGTAGAAGCCGTCCAGCACGTCCTCCAGTTCGATCAGCCGCTTGTCGGCGTGCTCGTAGGCGTCCACCGAGACGAGGTCCACGTAGGCGGAGCCGGGATAGTAGCTGAAAGGCAGGTTCCACTCCTCGTCCGGGAAGGTCTCCCAGTTGGGGCAGAAGATCCACACCAGCTTGTCCGCCCCGGCCGCCGCGAAGAGGCCGTGGACGCGACGCCAGGCCGCGGCGTAGTTCTGGGGGCCGTCGGGCCGGCCGTCGCCGTCGGCGTCGGCCTTGCCGCCCGCGAAGGCGCCGCTGTAGGGATACCAGTTCCCGTTCATCTCGTGGCCGAAGCGGAACAGCGCCGGCTTCCCGAAGTCGCGCAGGGCGGCGGCCTGGGCGGAGAGGGAGGAATCGAACCGGCCCTCGTTGATCAGCCGGATGAAGGTGCGCTGGTAGGCGGTGTCGGGCTCGTCCCAGTCCTTGGGATCCAGGGTCACGAACGGGATGACGCCGCGGGCGGACACCGCGTCCAGGAAGCGCCGGATGTTCTCCGGCCGGCTGGAGAGATCGAAATAGGCCCCGGCCGTCGCAGGCAGGTTCCCGGCCTCCAGGGCGAAGGCGGTGATGTTGGAATCGGCCTCCCGCTCGTAGTCCATGGTGCGGAACGCGAACTGGACGCCGACCAGGCTCTTGTTCCCCTCCAGCGGATACCAGCGCGACAGGGGATGCGCGAGGGAATCGAGTCGGGTGAAATCGTAGCTCGTGCGGGGACGCGGGGGCGGGCCGCCGCCGGCGTCGAAAAGGCAGGCGTTCAGGGACAGGGCCGCCGCGATCGCCGGCAGGAGGCGGCGGCTCACGCCGACCGGGCCATGCGGTAACGCCGGCGATACTCCGCCGGGGCCATCCCCTTGGCGGCCTTGAACAGCCGGTGGAAATGCGCCTCGCCGGTGAAGCCGTGGTCCAGCCCGATGCGGGCGATGTCCCGGTCGGACTCCAGGAGCGCCCGGCAGACCATGTCGATGCGGGCGGAATTGACGTAGGCGGTGTACGGCCGGCCCAGGTGCCGCTTGAACCAGCGGCTGAAGGCGGCCGGCGACATGCCCACCTGCCCCGCCACCGACGACTGGGACAGCGGGTTCACCAGGTTCCCCTGGATGAGGCGGCAGGCCAGATCCAGCTTCTCGTCCATGCGCCCGTCGCGGATGGGCAGGGGGACGGGCCCGCCGGCCACCGCCAGGTCGTCGCTTTCCGCCAGCTCGGCCAGGATGGCCATGAACAGGCCCAGGCGCCGGGGCGAGGACGGCGGGAGATCGCCGATGCGGCGCATCATGGCGGCGACGGATTCGCGGGTGCCGCGCTCGACCAGGAGACCCCGGCGGGCCGCCGCCAGGAAGTCGTCGATGGCGTGGAACTCCGGGAACGCGGCCAGGGCCGGGCGGACGATTTCCGGCTGGAATTGGATGACCCGGGCGCGGATTTCCTCCGGGGCCGAAGGGGATGGGAAGAAGGTATGCTGCAGGCCGGATCCGATCACGAAGAGGTCGCCCTCCCGGAACTCCCCCTGGACGCCGCCGATGATGCGCAGGCCGCCGCCCGCGATCACCTGGAGGATCTCCACCTGGGGATGGCTATGGTCGGGCTTGCAGCGGGTCTTCAGGATCTCGACGAACTTGAAGGTGCAGCCGGCCCCGCCGGCATCGGCGCGCGCCGGGATGGTCCAGCCGGCCCCGGAAGGGGCGGGACGGAACGGAAGGGTCCGCCCTGCGGGAATGCCGGAGGGAGGAAAGACTTCCGGGGATGTGATACTCCTCATGCTTGGGAAAAATAGCCCGGAATCCTCCGATCCGGGGTGGATATTCCGCCATCAGGGCATGGCCACGGCCGAACCAGCGGCCTTTGGCGGTTTTTGCCGGGATTCGCGCCCTTGCAAGCGATTCGATTTCCCTGGATGCGGGTCCCCGACCCGCGCCGTCGCCCACGGATCGGGGACGGCCACCGAAGGGTTGCAATGATGGACGGATTCCGCAGCGAGAAGGATTCGATGGGCGAGGTCCAGGTCCCCGAGGGCGCCCTGTGGGGCGCGCAGACCCAGCGCGCCGTCGACAACTTCCCCATCAGCGGCCTGCGCTTCCCGCGCGATTTCATCGGCGCGCTGGGGATGATCAAGTACCTGGCCTGCGAGGTGAACAGGGAACTGGGCCTCCTGGAGGCCGAGGCGGCCGGCGCCATCGCCCAGGCCGCCATGGAGGTCACCGAAGGCCAATGGGACGAGCAGTTCCCGATCGACGTGTTCCAGACGGGCTCCGGCACCTCCACCAACATGAACGCCAACGAGGTCATCGCCGCGCGCGCCGACGAGATCCTGGCCCGCAAGTCGCGCGCCACCGATCCCAGGACCGGACGCGACAGCGGCGCCGTGGCAAAGGCCCGGGTGCATCCCAACGATCACGTGAACATGTCCCAGAGCAGCAACGACGTGATCCCCACCTGCATCCAGATCGCCGCCCTGGTCTCGCTGGACAAGGACCTCCTCCCCGCCCTGGACAAGCTGCGGGAAACCCTCGAGGCCAAGTCCAAGGCCTTCGCCAAGGTGATCAAGATCGGGCGCACCCACCTGCAGGACGCGACGCCGGTGACCCTGGGCCAGGAGTTCGGGGGCTACGCGGCCATGGTCGCCCACGGCATCGGCCGGCTGGGCAACGTGCGCTGGAACCTGGGCGAGCTGCCCCTGGGCGGCACCGCCGTGGGCACGGGCATCAACGTCCCGAAGCAGTTCGCGGGCAAGGTCATCGAGCGCCTCAACGGGCTCTCGGGGCTCGAGTTCCGGGAGGCCGAGAACCACTTCGAGGCCCAGGGGGCCCGGGACGCCCTGGTGGAGACGAGCGCGGCCCTCAAGACCGTGGCCGTCAGCCTCTACAAGATCGCCAACGACATCCGCTGGCTGGGCTCGGGCCCGCGCGCCGGCTTCGCCGAGATCAAGCTGCCCGCCGTGCAGCCGGGGTCTTCGATCATGCCCGGCAAGGTCAACCCCGTGATGTCGGAGGCGCTCATGCAGGCGTGCGTCCAGGTGATCGGCAACGACGCCGCCATCACCTTCGCGGGGGCCTCCGGCAGTTTCGAGCTCAACACCATGATGCCGCTCATGGCCTACGATCTCCTCCAGTCCCTGCAGATCCTCGCGCGCGGGGCCGCCGCCTTCGAGGAGAAATGCGTCCGCGGCATCGAGGCCGACGAGGAGCGCTGCAAGGCCTCCATCGAGAAGAGCCTGGCCATGGCCACCTCCCTGGCGCCGCGCATCGGCTACGACAACGCCGCGGCCCTGGCCAAGGAGGCCTACATCACCGGCAAGACCATCCGCCAGGTGGCCCAGGAGCGGGGCCTGTTCCGCCCCGAGGAGCTGAACGATCTGCTCGATCCCTGGAAGCTGACCGGCGGGGAGTGAGCCCATCCCCTGCGGGCAGCCTTGTGCGGCCCGTCCCGCTTGCTCCTGTTTTGAGAGCGGAATCCCGTTTCCGCATCTTCCAAGCCGCCGCTCCCGGCCCTATCTTGGAGGGACCCGCCCAAGGAGGTCCACATGCCCGCCGTTCGGCCGTCCCATCTCGCCACCGGATCCCGCGTCTTCCGCGCCTCGCGCTCAGTCCGCCTCACCGCGCTCGCCGCCGGCGTCTTGTCGCTGGCCGCTTGCCAACCCGTGCAGGATCCCGGATCCGGCCAGCCTGCCGGCCCGATGTACAGCTGCATCGGAGAAGCCGGATATTCCCAGAGCTGGGACGAGATCATGGCCGAGTTCGAGAGGCATCCGCCCGATTGCGGCTCCCGGGAGCCGGCGCTGGAAAGCCCCGCCGTCACCGCCATGCTGAAGCATGAACCGGGCCCGCTCCGCGACTCCGTGCGCATCCACACTTATGTGATGGACGGCCAGTGCCGCTTCCTGTGGGATGCCCAATATGTCGCGCCTCTGCTCGAGGGAGGGAGTTCGCCGATACCGGTCCTGCCGTACATGGACCCGGCGGGAAACAGCCTTCCCTCGGGCGAATATTACGTGAACACGGAATTGGCATATCCGGACGGCGAAAAGGACACGACATACCACAAATACGGGATACTCCGCAACCCCTGCGTACCTTGAACCGGACACCCTGAAAGGAAACTGCCATGCACTCGCGTCATTCCGGCACCCCGTCCCTTTTCCCCCT
>CBILQL010000066.1:0-12065 GCA_966238865.1 uncultured bacterium | reverse complement strand
TACTTTTCTCCATCTTTTGAAGATTTTTCCATCGTTTCTGTGGTCTATTTTTTATTTTGATATTGATTATCCCCAAAATATGAGGATAATCATATTTATGATATAATATGGGATTAGCTCTTCACGGACTAAGTGGACGCGAAAGTGAAGTGTTGAGGCATTTCGCAGCGGCGGAAGCACCCACGATTCGAATTGATGACGTACTCAACTTGGTTCAGGGCTCCAGGAAGTCAGTCAGCCAGATCCTCAATCGGATGGCGAAAAAGGGATGGCTCCAAAGGCTACGCCCGGGAGTCTTCCGAATAGTCCCTCTACACTCTTCCGCCCAATCTCCTATCGAGAATCCCTGGCTCGTAGCCATGGACCTTTTCAAACCCGCCTTCATTTCGGGCTGGACCGCCGCGGAACACTGGGATCTGACGGAACAGATTTTCAACACCGTAGCCGTAGTAACGGGGCGTCCGCAACACCCGGCCACTCAGAAAATTGGCGGCGTGGAATTCCGGACAAAATCCTTGCCCGAGCACCGGAGGTTCGGCCATATCCCGATATGGATGGGCAGCGCTAAAATCGAAATGGCGGATGTCCATCGATTGATCATCGATATCTTGGATGATCCCTCCTTCGGAGGCGGCGGAAGACATAGCGTCGATATCGTGCGCGAATATATCCGCGCGGGAAAATGCGATGGTCCGACTTTACTGGACTATGCGACGCGATTCGACAAAGGCACCGTCTTCAAGCGGATGGGCTTCCTGATGGAAGCCCTGAAGGCCCCGGTTTCAAAGGATTGGCTGGAAGGCTGCCGCTCGAAGATCACTCGAGGCGTCAGCGAACTCGACCCAGCGGGCCCCAAGCAGGGTCGCGTTGTGACGCGCTGGAATCTGCGCATCAACCTTCCGTTGGACGACGCATGATAACCCGGGCCGAACTCAATGCTGTCGGTGAATTCCATCAACTTCCCATCACAACGGTCCAAAAGGATTATGTCCTCGGCTGGATCCTGGCTTCCATCGCGGCCCACCCGACCGCATCGGAATGGTCCTTCAAAGGAGGGACCTGCCTGAAGAAGTGCTACTTCGAAACTTATCGGTTCTCCGAAGACCTGGACTTCACCTTGCCCGGCACGCACCCGGTGAGCGTCAGCTACTTGGAAACGACTCGGAAACCCTGCTCCAGTGGGTGGAAAGCCGCTGCGGCCTGCTATTCCCGCGCCGGGATTGGAAAATCGAGGAGTATACCAATCCGCGAGGCAAGTCTGCCTACCAAGTGAAGGTATCTTATGCGGGACCGCATCCCCAACCCGAGCGATCCCTACAGCGAATCAAGTTCGATTTGACCCAGGACGAACTCCTGGTCGATACTCCGGACTTCCGACCGCTCCATCACGACTATTCAGACGCCCAGAAGCCGACGCCTCGAATCCGGTGCTATTCCATCAATGAAATCCTGGCAGAGAAGTCCCGAGCCTTGATGCAGCGAAAAGGCCGGGCGCGCGATGTTTATGATCTCGTGAACATTAGTAGGAATTTCCGCGAACATGCGGATCCAGAGCGTGCCCACCGCATCGCCAAGGAAAAATTCAGATTCAAGGACTTGCCCGAACCCACCGTGGACCTCATTTTGGCGTCTATAGACCTTGACCAGCTACGGACGGCTTGGCAAGACCAACTGGCCCATCAGATTTACCAGCTACCCAGCGTGGATTCCTACTGGACGGACCTTCGGGATGCCTTGGCCTGGTGGCTGGATCCTCCCAAAGCTCAGCCGAAACCCGCGCCTATACCGGGCGCCACTGGGCACGTCGCTGAACGCGCGGCCTATGCGGACTACCCTTGGCGTCGAGGCCCTTCAGCCTTGGAGCGGATTCGTCATGCTGCGCGCAATCGCCAGGCGGCTATCGTCACCTACCACGGATCGAAGCGACTAGTAGAACCCTATTCCCTGCGGTACCCGGCTACGGGAAACGAGCTCCTGCACGTCTGGGAAATCGAGAAGGATGGCCGCCCGGTCAATGCGCCCCGCAGTTACAAGACCGACGAGATAGACTCCGCGACCGTCACGACTATCGAATTCCGGCCACGATACGCTATTGAATTCTGAAAGAACTCATGGACACAGCCCACTTATCCTGAAAGGCTCAATCCCCCCGGTACTCGCAGCGGGCCGTGCAGGTCTCGTGCAGGATGACCACCGCGAGGCCGGGCAGCACCGGCTTGAGGCGGCCCCAGATCCACTTGGCGATCACCTCCGAGGTGGGATTCTCCAGGCCCGGCACCTCGTTCAGGTGGCGGTGGTCCAGCATCTCCTCCACCGGGTGGCAGGCCGCCTTGATGTCGGCATAGTCGATCACCCAGCCGGTGTCCTCCCCCAGCGGCCCCTCCACCCCCACCTCGCAGCGGAAGCTGTGGCCGTGCAGCCGGCCGCATTTGTGGCCGGGAGGCACCTTCGGCAGGGAATGGGCGGATTCGAAACCGAAAGACTTGAAGAGGAGCATGGTGCCGGAAAGATAGGAAAACGGGCGGCGGGTCAGGACACGCCGAGGGCCCGCAGGCCCTGGACCACGCACACCGCCAGCACGTAGCCGCCGCCGGTATAGAGGAGGAGCTGCGCCGCCGGGATCTTCCAGCCGCCGGTCTCGTTGCGCGAGACCGCCGCGGTCGGGAAGCATTGCAGGGCCACCAGGAAGAAGACCAGGATGCCCACGGCCGAGGCCACGGTGAAGACGCGCTCGCCGGTGCCCTCGAAGCGGGCCTCGGACATGGTGGAGAGCAGCTTGCCGGTGAGCCCGTCCTCGTCCTCCTCCTCGATGCGGTACATGAGGGCCAGGGATCCCACGAACACCTCGCGGGCCGCGAAGCCGCAGATGAGGGCCACGCCCCCGCGCCAGTCGATGCCCATGGGCCGGGTCACGGGCTCGATCATGTGCCCGATCTGGGCCGCGTAGGAATGGGACACGGCGACATATTCGCCCTCCGCCCCGGCGGCGGTATCCGGGACGGGCGTATGGGTGAGCACCCACAGGCCCACGGAGATGGCCACGATGGTGAAGCCCGCCTTGCGCACGTACTGGAAGGCCTTGTGGTAGGTGGAGGAGAGGATCACGGAGGCCTGGGGCCGGCGCAGGGCCGGCAGCTCCAGGATGAAGCCCGAGGCCTCGCGGCGCCTGGCCAGGCGGCTGATGACCGTGGCCGCGGCGGCGCCGATCACGAAGCCGGCCAGGTACAGGACCGTGAGCAGGAGGCCGCCCAGCCAGGGCTTGTCCTTGGGCAGCAGGAAGGCCAGGAACAGGGCGTACACCGGCAGGCGCGCGCTGCACGAGAGCAGGGGGATGATGAAGATGGTGAGGTTGCGCTCGAAGCGGTTCGGGATGGTGCGGGCCGCCATCATGGCCGGGATGGCGCAGGCGTATCCCGAGAGCAGGGGCACGAAGGACTTGCCGTTGAGCCCGATCGCGGACAGGGGCCGGTCCACCAGGGCCGCGCCGCGGGCCAGGTAGCCGCTGTCCTCCAGCCAGCCCATGGCCAGGAACAGGATCAGGATCTGGGGCAGGAACACCGCCACCGCCCCGATGCCGCCCACCACGCCATCCGCCAGCAGGTCGGTGACCCAGGAGGCGGGCAGGGCGGACTTCAGGGCCTCCACGGCCCAGCCGAAGCCCCCGTCGATGGCGTCCATGAAGGGCGTGGCCAGCCAGAAGATGGAGGTGAAGATGGCCGTCATGGCGGAGAGGAAGATGACCAGGCCCCAGACGGGATGCAGCAGGATGCGGTCCGCGCCGCGGTGGTCCTTGGCGCCCCGCCGGGAACCCGTCCCGGCGACGGCCCCCGGGGCCGCCTTTCCGGCGGCATCCCGGGTAGCAGCCGTGTCACCCCCTGCGGGGACCAGGGCCAGGCGCTCGACCTCGTCGAGGGCCCGGTAATACCCCTGCACCTTATCCTCGTCCATGCCCGCGGCGAAGCGATGGTAGTCCTCGGCGGACGCCCGGGCGCCCCCTTCCGCCGCCGGTGCCAGCCGCTCGCGCAGGCGCGCCGCCAGGGCCGGCAGCCCCTCCTTGCGGCGCGGATCCAGGACGACGACGGGGCAATCGCAGAGCTCGGAGAGTCGGGCGGCGTCCACCCGTTGGCCGCGCTC
Source organism: uncultured bacterium (assembly GCA_966238865.1). Taxonomy (GTDB): domain Bacteria; phylum Fibrobacterota; class Fibrobacteria; order UBA11236; family UBA11236; genus CBILQL01. Next base: position 7,931 of record CBILQL010000066.1, on the reverse strand, counting down.
CGCCAGCAGGTCGCCCATGGTCACAGCCACCACGGGCTGGAAGCCCACGTCCTGCAATTGCCGCACCAGGTAGAGATGGCGCGAAAGCTGGTTGCCGTCCACGACGGCGATCACGGCGTCGGGCCGGGTCTTCCCGCTGAACAGGGCGTCCACGGTCACCTTCTCGTCCAGCGAGGCGGGCAGCAGGCTGGACAGCCCCGGGGTGTCCATCACCCGGCAGGGAAGGTCGGGCAGGGACTTGCCGGCGCCCAGGGCGAACTCCACCGTGGCGCCGGGATAGTTCACGGTGGCGTAATGGGACCCCGTGAGGAGGTTGAAGAGGGTGGTCTTGCCCGAATTGGCCGAGCCCACGAGGGCGATCAGCGGAGTCGGCGGCGCCGATGGCGACGCGGAGGCGGTGGCGGGAGCGGATTCGCGGGGCGCGGGGCCGCTCAGGTCCGGACGCGGATGCACCGGGCCTCGCTCTTCCGCAGCGCGATGGACGTGCCCCTCAGGGAGTAGATGCGCGGATCGCCGAACGGCGTGGACATCAGGTAGGTGATGGAGCTGCCGGAGACGAAGCCGAGCTCCATCAGGTGCATCTTGAGCCCCGCCTCGGCGACGTCGGTCGCGATATGGCTGATGACGGCGCTTTGGCCCGGGGCCAGGCAGTCGAGGGACACGGACTCGGCGCTCTGGGAGGGCGCGGTACCGCGCTCGGAGGTCGTGCCCGCGGCGATCTGGGCATTCCCGGATCCCGGCTGCAGCGCTCCTTGATTCAGAATTTTGACCATGGTTGCGGCCGATTCCTCGCAGCCCCCCGGACGGGGGGCATATCCTAAGTGTACTCAGTTGCCGGGGCAAAATCAAGACTTAGTCTCAATCTCGTAACTCAATTTCCGAAAAATATGCGGATTCCGTCGACTTCAGGGAAGTCCAGACTGCCGGACAAGGACAGCCCGGCCTCCAGCCGACCGGCCCGTCCGGAACGGAATCGACCGGGGAAATGCCCCAAATCCGGCGTTTTTCGAAAGCAAAATTTCCCCCGGGAGTATATTTTATCGACTCCAAAGCTCTCGAATGACAGGGTATCCGGAAGACGCAGGCCTGCAAGCGCCTGGAGCTCGAACCGATACCATGGGGGATTCAGGTACAGCTTTGTTCGTCTTCATTCCTTCCTACTAGGAGAAACAAGCATGGTACGCAATCTGCTCATGGGCCTCTTCGCCGCACTTCCGGTCGGGCTTTCGGCCCAATCGGTGTCTCTGAACGGAAAGGTGTCCGACGGGACCGGAAAGGCCATCGCGGGCGCCATCGTCACCCTGAAATCGAAGCAGCTCGCGGACACGACCGACGCGACCGGTGCCTACACCCTGACAAGCGGCCCCTCGTCGATCAACGGGGTAACGGATTTCCCCGGCATGGGCCGCGTGACCCTGACGAACGGAATGGTGGGCGTGGATTTGGGGAGCCCGCAGCGGGTGCGGGCGGAACTCTACGACGTCCAGGGGAACCTGCTCGCCAAGGTATTGGATAAATCGCTGCCCGCGGGGAGCCACCGCGTCGACGCGAAGCGGCATGCGCCCGGCTCCGGCATCTCCCTACTCCGCGTGACCATCGGCGGCCAGTCCGCGCAATTCGTCTTCGCTCCCGTGCAGGGCGAGGGCGCCGCCACGGAAGCCGGCTCGGCCCGGACGGCCGGAGCCCCCCTGGCCAAGGCCGCCGCCGCCGCGGACGTGCTGGAAGCGACCGCCGTGGGCTTCAAGGCCAAGTCGGTGAACCTCACCTCCCTGCAGGGCAAGGTGGACATCACCCTGGAAAGCAATTTCACCGGGACCTGCACCGAGTCCAAGCCCGTGAACACCTCGCCGAAGGGGCGGGGTCCCCATACCGTCGTGGTCGAGACCAATGCCGACAACGGGATCAAGGAAGGCACCATCTACCGCCCCTCCGACATGGGTCCGGGCAAGAATTATCCCATCCTGGTCTGGGGCGAAGGCGCCTGCGCCAAGAACGGCCTCGACAACTCGGCCTCCATGGCGGAAATCGCCTCCTACGGCTATTTCGTCATCGCCGACGGGACGCCCAACGGCTCGGGTCAGCGCGCCATGAACGCCAACAACCTGGACGAGATGGGCAGGCCCATGCTCGCCTACATCACCTGGGCCATCGCCGAGAACAGCAAGCCCTGCAGCAAGTACTACCAGAGCCTGGACACCACCAAGGTGGGCGCCAACGGATTCTCCTGCGGCGGGCTCCTGTCCATGGGCACGGCGAAGGATCCCCGCACCACCACCTGGGGTCTGACCAGCAGCGGCTCCTTCAACGCCAACCCGACCCTGTGGAACTCGTCGCATTCGCCGGTGATCATCATCGAGGGCCACAAGGACAACACGGGCGCCTACGACAACGGCCTGCGGGATTACAACGGCCTCGCCCCGCTCGGGAAGCCGGTCTATTTCATCAGCAACAAGAACTTGGGCCATGGCGGCGACCTGTGGAGCGCGAACGGCGGGGATTTCACCAAGATCCACCTGGCCTGGCTCAACTGGTGGCTGAAGGGCGACACGGGCGCCACGGGGAAGGGCGTTCTCGTCGGCTCGACCTGCACCTATTGCACGAACAGCAACTGGGAAGTCAAGTCGGCCAACATTCCCTGATCCTTCCCATCCGGGAAGCGGGATGCCGGACCGGTGTCCCGCTTCCCGCTTCTTCCGCGGCCCGGATCCCCTTCCGGCTCCGGAATGGAATCGACGCCTTCGCCGCCTCCGGGGCAGGCATCTCCGGCCGATGCCGCGGGCGCGAAGACATACACCTGGTTCCTGCCCGCGACCGCGCCATGGATGGGGCCGTAAATCAGTCCTATCAGTCCGCCCAGGAAGGCCATCCCTCCGGGCCCCCCGAAAATGCAGGCTCCGGCAGTTCCCGGCTTGCAATTTCCAGCAGGCGTCAGGCCCAGCAGGAATCCCGCGCTCGCGCCGGCCAGGGGACCATAGATCAATCCCCGCAAGGCGGACAGCCCCGGGTCCCGGACGATGACCTCCTTCACCGCTCCCAGGGGCAGGACCGTCCTCTGGTCCGGAGAGCCGCGATCAAGGTACAGGCAATCGCCAACGCGCAACGCGGAAGCGAACTCCAGGTTTCGGCCATCCCGCGTCACGGCTACGGCGCTCCCGGGAAGGTGGAAGGCTTCCCCGGGACGCACCACCGTGGTGGTCGCGCATCCCGAAAGGCCCCAGAGAAGGAGGAGCCCGGCGAGGCCGGGAGATTTCGCCTCCCTGTACATCCCTGTCCCGATCATTTCCCGGATTCCTTCGGCATGCCCGTTGGACGGTCGGGAGATAGGGAATGTCACCGGAGGCGATGGCTGCCCGGATCGACGGCCCGGATTGGCCGCCCGGTGATTGATTGACGGCTGTTCGGCCTTTTCCGCGATTACTGCCAGTTCTTGCGCTGCGGGTTCTCCCACGGCGCCTTGCACATCACGCAGTCGTCGCCGTAGAAGTATTTCCTGCCGCCGGCGTCGTTGTAGATCCAGTACCGCAGCCAGGCCACGATGGCCGGCCGCTGCACGCCGCCGTTGTTCTGCTGGATGTACCCGTGATCGGCGTTGGTCACCGTGCCCAGGAAGGTCTGCACCTTGGAGTTCGTGAAGGTCTGCTGCTGCATCGGCAGGCCGACATTGTCCTTGGTCCCCGAGGTCTGCAGCAGGGTCCCGTGCAGGGTCGCCGTCGAGATGTGGCCGTGGATGGAGACTACGGTTATGATGGCCTCGTGGCCGCCGATGTCGACGGCGGCGGTGCCGCCCACCGAATAGCCCATCGAGGAGGCGCGCTTGACGAGCAGCTTGCCCTGGTACTTGCTGCCCGCGGTGGTGTGCTGCTGCAGCAGCCAGTTGAGCCCGTTGGTCATGGCGGTGTTGTTGGCCGCGCTGTTGGGCCCCCCGGTGAGGACGTTGCAGCCGATGATCACGAAGCCGTGGGAGGCGACGTTCTTGAGGAAGTTCGCGAAGCTGGTGACCTGCCCGTTGATGCCGTGCCCGTAGATCATGGGCGCATGCAGGAAGCCGTTGGCGCCCAGGGGCTCGGGCCGGTAGATGGTGTAGGCGTTGCCGGGCCCCACGTTCTTCTCCTCGACCACGGTGAAGGGTCCGTTGGCGGAGTAGTCGGAGATGGGAGGCAGCGTGGGCACCCCGGCGGTATCGGGGTTCAGGACGACGGCGATGCCCGTCTGGTCATAGGAGGTGACCGGGCTCTTGGCAGGCACGAAGCCGGTTTTACGGACCTTCAGGGTGTCCACGGCCGCCGCAGCCGCGGCCTTGCGGAAGGAGGCGGGGGCGCCCGAAACGGCGCCCGAGGCGACGACCGGGACCCCATCCGCCGCCGGCAACAGGAAGTCGCCCTTGCCGCCGGTATGGACCAGCCGGGCGGAGACGGTGTATTGATCCAACGTGATACGCAGGAGGTAGAGGCCGGGCTCCAGGGCGGGCAGGTCCGCTGCGTGGCGGCCCGCGCCCATGGGACCCAGAGGCGAGGCGGCGATTCGCTTCCCCTCGCCGGTGAACAGGACGAGGGAACCGGCCTGGGATGGGGCGGCGAGGGAGAAGGCGAGACGGCCGTCCTTGAGGGAGAGGCCGGAAACGGCCTGGACCGCTCCTTGAGAAAGGTCGCCGCTCCGGATCGAAACCGGCTTGTTGAGCGTGAATGCGCCGGAGGCGTTGGTGGTCTGGCGGACCGTCGTGTCGGAGGCCAGGAAGACGGTGGCGCCCTCGACCGCGGCGCCTTTATTGTCCTTGACCGTTCCGCTGAGGGCGAAGACCTCGACTCCCGCCAACAGCAAGATGCCCAGCCCAGTGCTCAACCTCATAGATCTCCCCCACCCTGGAAAATGCCCTATATGTGTACCGCGAAACCCGGGACCGGAAACGCGGAAAATGGAGAACCGCCCCCCGAAGCCGGCGGTCCCCAAGGTTTGGGAGTCCGGTCCCCCTGCAAGATTTGATCAGCCCGAAAGGATTCTGCCTGGCACCATAGCAAGTGCGGGTTGATTTTCAGGCTATTTGGGGACAGGATTGGGATATACACTTATCCTGGCCAATCGAAGCGGCGGCTCGGAATTTGCTTGGCTTACCGACTTTCACAGCCCTTCGAGGAGGACGCCATGACCAGCCGTATTCTTCCCCTCTTGTTCGCCGCCGGAATCTCGGCCTGGGGCCAAACCGTTCCCGATGCGCCGCCCGTACCGGAATGCAGCTGGGACGGCCAGGGACGCTCCACCTGCAAGTTCAAGGACGCCCTGACGGGCACGCCCACCAGCGTGGCGGGCAACCGGGTCATCGTGTACCGCCGCACGGTGAGCGGAGGTTATGGAGCCCAACGGGCATACCTCCAGGAGGCGGTCCAAAGACTGGCCGTCCGATATGGTTTCACCGCCACCGTGACCGAGGACCCGACGATATTCACCGCGGCGAACCTGGCAGATGCCAAGGCCGTCATCATGAGCCACGGGGACGGGGACGTGGTCCCGGCGGGGGCGAACCGGGCGGCCCTGGAAGACTTCCAGCAAGTGCACGGATGGGGCCTGCTCTGGATCCACTCCGCATGCGCGTTCATCACCAGCGGCTGGCCCTTCGGACAGGAAAGCTGCGTCCAGCAATACTTCCACCACGATCCTTCCGGAACTCCCCGCCGCATCTTCCTCGACTCCGGGACCGCGGCCAGTCCCGACCACGGGATCAAGAACCCCCAAACCGAATTCCTGCTCCGCGACCTGCCGGGCTGGAACGGGAATCGCGCGGTGGAGATGAAAGATCAGTGGTTCTGCTTCCAGCAGCCCGCCCGCAACACGCCCGGGGTGAACGTACTGCTCGGGTACGACAGGAGCAGCGGCCTACCCATGGATGGCGGATGCCCCAGTCGGAATGATGCCGGCGAGACCGGATCCCAGTCGCACAACCTGGCCTGGACCCACAGGATGGGCCAGGGCATCACGGTCTACAACTCCATGGGCCAGGACCCCAGGGTCTACACCGACCACGGCAACATGGGGGACTCCCTGCTGTGGCGCTTCATCCGCTACGTGGCCAAGGACTGGTGCGTGAGCGGAAGCGGGGAGCCCGGCTGCGATGGCGACCCCGCGGGGATCCGCGCTTTCGGGCCCCGATCGGAAGCCTTGCCTTTGCGGCAGAATGGAGTCCTTTCAATGTCGATTCCTGAACCCGGACGGAGCGATATCGAGTTCCTCGACATGGCCGGGCGGCGGGTGAAGTCCGAAACCGTGCATGGGCCTGGAAGGCTGGAGATTCCGGGGCTGCGGAGGGGGATGTACCTGGCGCACGTCCGGGGGGAGAGGCGTTCACGGACCCAGCGGATCATGGTGTATTGAGCCTGCTTATTTCAGGACAGGAAGTACGAAAGCGCTCCGGCGCCCCGTGCCCGCCTGGGACACCTCGACCCAGTAGGTCCCGGTGACCGGAGCCAACTCCGCCAACGGAACCACCGCGGCGCCCATCACCGTGCGGCGGGTCCCCGCAGATCGCGCACGCGCAGGAGGACCGGCCCGCCTTCGGAGGCGTCGAAGCGCAGGGCGTCGCCGACGCGGCTCCAGGGCAGGTTGCCGGCTGCCCGCGCCGAGGGGCCGGGCCGGATTGCGACCGGCGGCTCCCAGCTGGCGGGCATGCGGGCGGCGATGCCGCGGCCCGCGGTGCTGCGGTAGACCACGCCGAAGGTGTTGGCGTCGCCGCGCACGAAGCCGCCGTTGGCCAGGGCCCCGAAGCGGTGCTTCTCGTCGTCGATGCGCTTCCAGGTCTTGGCCTCGTCGATGCTCTGCCAGACGCCCAGGACGCCGCCGATGGTGCCGTACATGTAGATGGCCGGGTAGGACGCGCCCGGCGCGGCCTTGCCGAAGCCTACCGCCTCGCAATGCTGGATCTTCTGGGTGTAGGCGGGGTCGTCGGCGGGATCGATGTACTCGAAGGTCTTGCCGCCGTCGGTGGAGCGCGCCAGGTAGCCGCCATTGAGGCCGTCCCAGGAGAAGCCGGTCACCCAGAGATGCCCTTCCTTGCCCGGGGTCACCTGCAGATCGGTGGTGGAGGAGAAGTTGCCGCCCTCGACCTTGGCGAAGGTCGCGCCCTTGTCGACGCTCTTGTAGACGCCGCTGCTGAAGGCGTAGAAGACGTTGGCGTTGACCGGATCGGCCACCGGCCGCGACTTGATGCCGGTGATGCCGGCGCTCGTGGTCCAGGTCGCTCCCCAGTCCGCGGTGCGGTACAGGGTGCCCTTCTCGTTGGGGTTCCAGAGCACCACGGCCCCGTCCGAGGACACGGCGATCTTGCCCCGGTAGTTCTGGCCGGGGCCGGGATGGGTGCCGAACTTGGTCCAGGTCTTGGCCGTGTCCGTCGAGTAGTAGAGCGGGAATACGTACTCGGAATTGTCGGCGGGCTTGTCGTTGCCGCCCACGCGGACCACGGTGCCGGGCTTGTTCTTGGCGAAGTCGAGCCCCGACGTCGACCCCATGGTGGGGGTGTGCCGCCGGGCGGGCGGCGCGAGGATGTTCGCATGGACGAAGCCGTCGTAATCGCCGATGACGGTGATGAGCGGGCCGCCGGGGATGCTGGCCACGTCCTCGGGGACGGTCTCCTCGAGGCCGCGCGAGGCGAAGTTCCACAGGAAGCGCTGGCCGGGGGCCAGGTTCTCGGTCATGTACACGCCGTTGCCGGAGGTCGCGAACACGCGCTTGGAATCGAAGGGATCGAACTCGAGGCTGCCCACCCAGTGGATGCTCTCGCCCTCGATCCAGCCGAAGCCGTTGCGGCCCAGCACCGCGATGGGCGCGTCGGCGGCGACGTTGGCGATGGCGGCGTCGGTGAGATCGCCGAACAGGCTCTTCCAGGTCTTGCCGCCGTCGGTGGAGACGAACATCTTGTCGCCCCAGGCCGCCTTGCGGGAGACGTC